>NZ_JAJDMI010000245.1:0-242 GCF_020593505.1 Blautia sp. DFI.3.45 | reverse complement strand
TACACCTTGCCCGCTTCAACGAGGGTGTGAACCGTTCAAAGCCGGTCAAAGACCCCTATGGATGGGGATCATCTACCATCGTAAACATTTTGAAAAAGCGAGAGTATTTAGGGCACACCATCAATTTCAAGACCCGCAAGCACTTTAAGGACAAGAAAAGCCACTATGTTTCTGAGGACGAATGGATGATCTTTGAGAATACCCATGAAGCCATTATCGACCAGCAGACCTTTGATTTGGCG
>NZ_JAJDMI010000244.1:0-242 GCF_020593505.1 Blautia sp. DFI.3.45 | reverse complement strand
GTAAAAAACGAACCCATAGGCTCTGTCAGATTGGCGGTGCGGTGGAATCCGTTCTTGGTGCTCCTATTGAGGAAGAAGACATCCCAAAGCTGATTGTTTTTCTGAAAAGGCAGGAAGCCAATGGGAGATTTTTCTCAAAAGCAATGCAGAAAGAAACCAATACCGATATGGAGGAAGTGTAATGGCAGAGGGGATGAGTTTTTCATTCCCTTCATTGCTTTTTCATGAAGGGCGCACTTATG
>NZ_JAJDMI010000243.1:0-243 GCF_020593505.1 Blautia sp. DFI.3.45 | reverse complement strand
TGACTGCGGAAAAAGAATGGATGTAATCTTTGCTGTAACCCTTTCTCTCTTTTCCGTCGGGATGAACTCCCCCGAAGGAAAGCAAATCAAAAAAGGATTGCAAATGCTCAGAGGTTACATTTTTTAATTTCCGTTCTGCCAGCGGATGTTTCTTAATATTTCGGATTGTTCCGAGGTAATTCTCCACAGTACCATTGCTGAGCGTACCTGTTTTTAATTCCTCCTCTGCCCACACATCCAAAA
>NZ_JAJDMI010000242.1:0-246 GCF_020593505.1 Blautia sp. DFI.3.45 | reverse complement strand
AATATTTTACCTTTTGATAAATAAAAATTTATTAAAAATTTTATAATAAGTATTAAAATATCATAAAAGGATAATATTTATATAAAATGTATAAATTTATAATCTTCTAATTAAATTAAATTAAATAAATAAAATAAAATAAATTAAACTCCTTTTGAGATTCACACCTATTTTATTAAAAATAGGTATTCACTTAATTAAATTAAATTAAATTAAATTAAATTATGGATAATTTATTTAATAAAT
>NZ_JAJDMI010000241.1:0-247 GCF_020593505.1 Blautia sp. DFI.3.45 | reverse complement strand
GGCGAAATTACTCCCGATACAGGTTCTGTTCGTTGGGGCGTTACAACTAGCCAAGCTTATTTACCAAAAGACAACAGCAAAGACTTTGAAGAGCCATTAACCATTTTAGATTGGTTACGTCAATTTGCTGGTAAAGAAGAAGATGACAATACGTTCTTACGTAGTTTCTTAGGTCGGATGTTATTCTCTGGTGAAGAGGTACTAAAACCAGTCAATGTTCTTTCCGGAGGCGAAAAAGTGCGTGTCA
>NZ_JAJDMI010000030.1:0-42598 GCF_020593505.1 Blautia sp. DFI.3.45 | reverse complement strand
GAATTTTCGAGAATCGTATGTGTTTCACTGTTTAGTTATCAAGGTTGTCTGTCTTACGACAGCTTTGCTATTTTAACATGTTGTCTTCTGTTTGTCAAGAACTTTTTTAATAAGTTTTTTCAAACTTCTTCAACATTTGTTCTTTTCAACAGCTTTTCGAGTTTATCATAACTCTTTCGCTTTGTCAAGAACTTTTTTGCTTTCTTTTTTCAAGAAAGAACGGAGAAGGAGGGATTTGAACCCTCGCGCCGCTATTAACGACCTACTCCCTTTCCAGGGGAGCCCCTTCGGCCAGCTTGGGTACTTCTCCAAATTGCCCTAGATTCGCCGTTTCACAGAAACGACTTTCTTCACACTCTCGTGTCTTTATTTAGTTCTCTTCGTTTTCACCGAAGAACCTTGTGCATTATATCGCACTTTTCATTTGTTTGTCAAGTACTTTTTTCAAAATTTTTAAGTGACTTGGCAAGCGGAGAGAGTGGGATTCGAACCCACGCGCCCTTGCGGACAAACGGTTTTCAAGACCGCCTCGTTATGACCACTTCGATATCTCTCCATATGTTGTTGACTGCGTTCGTTGTGTTCTCACCGCCGACGCAAGTGATATTCTAGCATCAATACCCGCATCTGTCAACAACTTTTTTACATTTTTTTCAATTTTTATTTTTATCTTCCCAGATTTCCCATAAAGCCCGCTAAAATACGGCATTTTTCAATCACCAAACATTCTTTAATGTTTCAAAAATGCTTCCGCGATATCAAGATCCTCCGGTGTTGTGATCTTAATATTCTGATAAGATCCCTCTGCCAGAGCAACCTTTGCCCCTGTCTCCTGCTCTACTACCATGGCATCATCTGTAATTTTGCTCATATCTTTCTGACGAATGCTGTCATGAGCCTCACGTATCAGTGAATACGAAAAAATCTGCGGGGTCTGAATTGTCCACACACACTTTCTGTTTGGAGTTTCTTTTACATATCCCTCTTCATCAGAAAGTTTGACTGTATCTTTAGAAGGCATACCAATCACACATGCACCTGTTTCCTTCACTTTCTGCAGACCACGTTTAAGAATTTCTTCTGTCACAAAAGGTCTTGCACCGTCATGGATCAATACATATTCACAGTCTCTGCATTCACAAAGGCCTGCATAGACAGAATCATAGCGTTCTTTTCCTCCCGGGATTACTGCCGATACCTTTGTAAATCCATATTTTTGCACGATTTCTTCTTTACAGTAGGAGATAGATTCCTCTCCTGTCACAAGAATAATATCCTGAATCAGCGGACTTTCCTGAAAACAGCGCAGGGAATAATACAGAACCGGGTATCCCTGTATCTCCAGGAACTGCTTCTGTACTTTACTGTGCATTCTTTTTCCCTGCCCTGCTGCCAGAACAATGGCCGTATTTCTTTCTGACATCTCAACGCTCTCCCAGTTTAAGATTCGGCACAGCATTCAGATCCCAGCCATGACGTGTACCTTTAATATATTCATAATAAGCAGCTACTCCGATCATTGCTGCATTGTCTGTACAGAAGATCGGTGACGGCCGATAAAAACTGTAATTATTTTTCTTACATGCTTCTTCCATTGCCGCTCTTAACGTTCCATTCGAAGCCACTCCGCCTGCAATTGCAATCTTAGTCATCCCATAATCTTTGGCTGCAAGCATTGTATGCTCCACCAGCACATCAACTACCGCTTTCTGGAAAGATGCTGCCAAATCTGCTCTGTTTATCTCTTCTCCGGTCATCTGCGCATGATTAATATAATTCAACACTGCTGATTTTACACCACTGAAGCTGAAATCGTACGGACAATCTCCAATTTTAGCTTTTGGAAACTCAATTGCATTGGGGTTTCCCTCTTTAGAGAGCTTGTCTACCTTTGGTCCTCCCGGATATCCCAGTCCGATAGCTCTTGCAACTTTGTCAAAAGCTTCGCCTGCAGCATCATCACGGGTACGTCCCAGGATTTCAAATTCTCCATAATCCTTAACGATCACAAGGTGTGTATGTCCTCCTGACACGATCAGACATAAAAATGGAGGTTCAAGATCCGGATGTTCAATATAATTTGCTGACACATGGCCCTCAATATGGTGGACCCCTACCAGTGGAAGCTTCTTTGCATAAGCAATTGCCTTCGCCTCAGCAACGCCCACAAGAAGTGCACCTACAAGTCCCGGACCATAAGTGACACCAATTGCATCCAGATCATCAAGAGTTACATCTGCATCTGCCAGTGCCTGTTCAATTACCTGGTTAATCTTTTCAATATGTTTACGGGAAGCAATTTCCGGAACTACCCCACCGTATAAAGTATGAAGAGCGATCTGTGAAGAGATCACATTTGACAGAATAGTTCTTCCGTTTTTGACAACAGAAGCTGCAGTCTCATCACAGGAACTCTCAATTGCAAGAATTAATGTATCTTTCATTTTCTGTTCCTCATATATCGGACGGATAAGTCATCCGTTTTACTACTTGTTCATAATCAATTTCAGTGACATATTATTCCTCAAAATTCAATTCCAGACTCTTTCCGTCTTTTCCCGGATATGCATTTGGAAAAATTTCACGAACTTTATCCATAAACTCATCTGGTCTGACCAGAGATGGACTGTAATGTGTCAGCCACATCTCCTTTACCCGGGCATCACGAGCCAAAACCGCCGCCTCGCGGAAAGTCATATGCTTGTATCCGCGTGCTTTGTCTGCTTTGTCATCTTCTCCGTACATTCCTTCACAGATAAACAGATCCGATTCCTTTGCATTTCGCAGGATAGATTCTGTTGGTCTGGTATCTGTTGTATAAGTAAGCCTGATTCCTTTTCTCGCAGGTCCAAGTACCATCTCCGGTGTATAGGTAATACCGTCTGCTTCGATGGTCTGCCCTTTCTGGAGCGGATTCCAGTATTTCAGTGGAATATCCTGCTCTTTCGCTCTCTCAGCCGAGAATTTTCCCTGGCGGAGAATCTCAAGGGTATATCCATAACAGAGTACATTATGGTTCACTTTAAAAGCCGTAATACGATAGCCATTTAATTCAATGACCTGCTCCGGCTGTGTAATCTCAATAAATTTAATTTCAAACGGAAGCTCCGGTGCAATGACGCGAAGTGCATTGACCACTCTCTCCAGACCTTTGGGACCTACCAGAGTCAATGGTTCTGTGCGGTCTGCATTTCCCATAGTAAGAAGAAGTCCCGGAAGCCCGCTGATATGATCTCCATGATAATGAGTAAAACAAATCACATCAATAGGTTTAAAGCTCCATCCCTTCTCCTTAATTGCTACCTGAGTACCTTCACCACAGTCAATGAGCAGACTGCTCCCGTTATATCTTGTCATAAGCGCAGTCAACCATCTGCGTGGCAGAGGCATCATTCCACCGGTTCCAACTAAACATACATCTAACATATATTCCCTCTATTTTCCAGCTTCCGGCAATTCCCTTAAAAGGTGTATGGTCCGGCTGCTGATTTTTTCTGCTTTCATTTCTTTTTCATTCGGGATGTCTGGTCATAAGCAGCGCATCCTCCACAGGATCACTGTAATATGCCTTACGTATTCCATCTCCGGTAAATCCCATACGTTCATAGAGACGGATTGCAGTCTCATTTCCCACACGTACTTCCAGATGGATTGTCGTAACCTCCCTCTCTGCTGCAAGGCGGATCAGGCTCTGCATCAGAAAAGCGCCAATTCCTTCTTTTTGTCTGTCCCTGCGCACAGCCACATTGGTAATATCTCCCTCATCCAGAACCATAAGAAGACCGCAGTAACCCAGAATCTTTTCTTTCTCTTCCACCACCAGAAACATGGCATCATCCCTGGTCAGAAAAGTAAAAAAACCTTCTTTTGTCCATGGCACATGAAAAAGATCCTGCTCAATCTCCATTACCTGATCCAGGTCATCCACAAGCATTTCCCGCAGGATCATATTTTTGTACCTGCCGGTTTCTGCTCTTTTTCTCTCTCTGCACGCTCACGCTCTGCCTGGGAAACGCGGAGATATTCCGGGATATGTTCCATAGCAGTCTCTGTGCGTCCTTCTTTATAATAAATACTGCCAAGAGCTGCCACTGCCGCTGCTCTCTGTTTATTTACATGAGCCGGTGCAAAAGAATACGGAACCTGCAGTTTCTCTGCGATCAGTTCACGAAATACAGGTACACCGTCTCCCAAAAATGTAACCATCTCTCCTCTCTGATTCAGTTCTTCCAGCAGTTCCTCGATCGGTGCTGCCCACTGTTCTTTCAAAGTCATAAGCTGATGCTCTTCAAATCTGTAAATTCCTGTATATACCTGCTTTCTTCTGGCATCCATGATCGGACAGATCAATCCCTGTGCATCATAAAGATTATATGCCAGTGCATCTACTGTCGGTACTGCTACCAATGGTTTCTTCAGGGCAAGTCCCAGGCCTTTGGCTGTTGCCGAGCCGATACGGAGTCCTGTAAAGGATCCCGGTCCCGCTGCCACTGCAATAGCATCTACGGATTCCAGTTCCAGTTCCGTCATCTTCACAATCTCATCTAACATCGGAAGCAAAGTCTGAGAATGTGTTTTCTTATAATTTACAGTATACTCAGCCAGTAATGTATCATCTTCCACAACTGCTACAGATGCAACAATTCCTGAGCTGTCCAAAGCTAAAATTTTCATTTCTACCTCCTAACTGTTCTCCGGACCAATCACTGTAATCCTTCTATAATCAAAGCCTTTCTCCAGATCTTTCTCTATGGTTACTTTGATCAGCTTTTCCGGAAGGATTTCTTCAATCAGATCAGCCCATTCGATCAGACAGATTCCCTGTCCGAAGAAATAATCGTCATATCCGATTTCTTCCATTTCCTCAATGTCACCGATACGGTAAACATCAAAATGATATAAAGGAAGACGTCCGCTTTCGTATTCCTGAATGATCGTGAATGTCGGGCTGCAGATAGGCTCTGTGATTCCAAGCCCTGCCGCAACCCCCTGGGTAAATACGGTTTTTCCAACTCCAAGATCACCTGTCAGAGTATAAATCTGACCCGGTTTCGCATTCTCTCCGATCTTCTTTCCCACCTCAAATGTTTCCTGTGGTGTTTTTGTCTCTATAATCATCTTTTCCACCTTTTTCTTGCAGAATTGTTCTTTGCATATTATAATAGAGCGAACAGCGAAATACAATACTTTTTGAAAAGGAGACTTGAAACTATGGCAAATCCGATAGTTACAATTACCATGGATAATGGCGATGTGATGAAAGCAGAATTATATCCTGAGATTGCACCGAATACAGTTAATAACTTTATCAGTCTTGTAAAAAAAGGCTTCTATGACGGACTTATTTTCCATCGTGTGATCAACGGTTTCATGATCCAGGGAGGATGCCCGGACGGAACAGGTATGGGCGGTCCGGGATACAGCATTAAGGGTGAATTCACTCAGAACAGATTTAAAAATGATCTGAAACATACTGCAGGTGTTCTTTCCATGGCACGCGCCATGCATCCAAACTCAGCAGGAAGCCAGTTCTTTATCATGCACAAAGATGCTCCGCATCTTGACGGTGCTTATGCTGCATTCGGCAAGATCACTGAAGGAATGGATGTTGTAAACCGTATTGCAGAAGAAGATACCGATTACAGCGACCGTCCGCTTGACGAGCAGAAAATCAAATCCATGACAGTAGAAACTTTCGGTGTTGATTATCCGGAACCGGAGAAATGCTGATTCGCTGACTGTTTATGCCCCATGCAGTTTTCAGGCTGCATGGGGCATATTTTATCAGTCCGTAAATACTTTCACTTCACCGTCAATCACTGAATAGTAAAGATCTTTCTCTTTCTTCATCTTCGCTCTTCCATTTGTTCCCTCGGTGATTGCTTTTTCTACAAATGCAATCTGATCCGCCGGAACCAGCAAATGCAGAACTACCCTGTCAGTGTATTCAGAATCAAGGATCGGTAATTTCTGTTCTCCGGCAATATACTGAATCTTGCCTATCCCGGTATAATCCGTAACTACTTCCATAGAAATTCCGTAGGTTTTCTCAATCACTGTGCTGGCGGCAAGACCTTCCTGCAGACTCCTGGAATATGCTCTGACAAGACCTCCTGTTCCAAGAAGTATCCCTCCAAAATATCTGGTAACTACTGCTGCCACATTATAAATATCTTCCCCCAGGATTACATCCAGCATTGGTCTTCCCGCAGTGCCTGACGGCTCACCATCGTCACTGCATCTGGTATATTCCCTGTTCTTTCCCACCGAATATACATAGCAGTTATGTCTGGCATCCCAATATTTCTTCTTCATTTCCTCTATAAAGGCCAGTGCCTCCTCTTCGGTCTGTACAGGACGCACTGTAGCAATAAATCTGGATTTCTTTTCCACGATCTCGCCTTCCCCGCCCTCGTAAACTGTCTTATATTTCTCAAGCATGTCTCATACTCCTCTTTCCGTTCTCTTATTGACTCAGTGTACCATGAATTACAAAAATGTGCCAGCACAGTGTATACTAATCCTGCAAAAAAACACAATAACCATTAAAAAGATCCAAAAGCAATTGTGAATTTTTATTTTTCTGCTTTATTTACTTATTCTTATTTGATATAATAGAACGGATTATAAAGGAGGTTTAACATGAACTACGGTAAAAAGTCGACTGCAAAGAAACGGACGGCACTGATTTCCCGTTCTTCCATGATGGGAAAGCGCGCCAGAGTTTCTTTCATCAGAGTCCTGTTCGTATCACTGATAGCACTCTGCATCGCAGTAACCTGTCTGGGTGTGGGGTCATTCAGGGGTGTAATTGATACTGCTCCTGATGTTGATGATATTGATATTATGCCACTGGGCTATGCAACCTTTCTCTACGATGATGCAGGGAATCAGATCCGTAAACTGGCTGCTCCGGATTCCAACCGACTGCCTGTCACTCTCGATCAGATACCTGTTGATCTGCAGCATGCAGTTGTCGCAATTGAGGATGAACGTTTCTATGAACATAACGGTATTGACGTAAAAGGTATTCTTCGTGCCGGAATGAAAGCTCTCACTACCGGAGATTTCTCAGAAGGTGCCAGTACGATCACACAGCAGCTTCTTAAGAATAACGTATTTACCAACTGGACCAGTGAATCTACTCAGCTGGAAAGATTTACGCGAAAAATCCAGGAACAGTACCTTGCTGTCCAGGTTGAGAAAAAAACTGATAAAGACACCATTCTTGAGAATTACCTGAACACAATTAACCTGGGTGCCGGTTCCTACGGTGTACAGGCTGCCGCACGACAGTATTTTGACAAGGATATATGGGATCTGAATCTTTCTGAATGTGCAACTCTGGCAGGTATCACACAGAACCCGACGAAATTTAACCCGATCATCAATCCTGACAGCAACAGGAAGAGACGCAAGGAAGTTCTCCAGCATATGCTGGATCAGAACTATATTACTCAGGATCAGTATGATGAAGCTCTTGCAGATGATGTTTATTCCCGTATCCAGGCCGCTCAGGAAAAGAACTCCAGCACTGAGAATACTGTTTACACATATTTTGAAGATGAACTGACAGATCAGATCATCAACGACCTGATGAATATCAAAGGTTACACCAAAAAACAGGCAACCAATCTTCTCTACAGCGGCGGACTTAAAGTATATACAACACAGGATTCCAAGATCCAGAATATCCTGGATGAGGAATATGCAGATCCTTCCAATTATCCGGACACTGTCCAGTATGAACTTGACTATGCCCTGACGGTTACCGATCCTAATGGAAATCAGGTAAACTACAGTAAGGAAATGTTGCAGCTTTATTTTCAGAATGAGGATCCCGATTTCGATCTTCTGTTCGATTCCCCGGAAGATGGACAGACTTATGTAGACAAATATAAGGCAAGCATACTCGCCAACGGAAGTAAAGTTCTTGCAGAGCGTGTCAATTTCGCACCTCAGCCACAGTCTTCCATGAGTGTGATCGACCAGCATACCGGCTATGTAAAAGCTCTGATCGGTGGTCGTGGAGAGAAAACGGCAAGTCTTACACTGAACCGGGCAACGGACACTACCAGACAGCCTGGTTCTACCTTTAAGATCGTGTCCACTTATGCACCTGCTTTAAATGAAAAAGGCATGACTCTTGCAACAACATTTGAAGACGAACCTTATGAATATCCGGATGGTTCCCCTGTAAACAACGCAACCCGTTCTTACAACGGAACAACCACGATCCGTACTGCGATCCAGAATTCCATTAACGTTGTAGCCGTCAAGTGTCTGGAAAAAGTAACTCCTGAGCTTGGATTGAAATATCTGGACAACTTTGGTTTTACAACCCTTGCTCATGGAACAGAGGCTGACAAAGATGCCAATGGTAATGTATGGAGCGATGCAAACCTTGCCACTGCGCTTGGCGGCATCACCCGCGGTGTCACAAATGTTGAACTGTGTGCATCCTATGCAGCCATCGCAAATAACGGAAATTATATCAAGCCAATTTATTACACAAAAATTCTGGATCACAACGGAAACGTCCTGATCGAGAATACTGCTGCCGAACGTTCCGTAATCAAAGAAAGTACTGCTTTTCTTCTCACCAGTGCAATGGAGGATGTTGTAAAACAGGGTACAGGTACAGCCTGCCAGCTTGACAATATGCCTGTTGCCGGAAAAACAGGTACAACCGAAGCCTATAACGACTTGTGGTTTGTGGGTTATACACCATATTATACATGCGCAGTATGGTCCGGTTATGACAACAATGAGAAATTACCTGATTATGCGCGTAACTTCCACAAAGCTTTATGGAAAAAGGTTATGACTCGTATCCATGAGGGACTTCCTTCCAAAGAATTCGAGAAGCCTGCAAGTGTAGAAAAGTTAAGTGTCTGCGAGGAAACCGGACTTCTTCCAAGAGCCGGCTGTCCGGTGATCACTGAATACTTTGACGTAGGTACCATGCCTACTGAATACTGTGACCAGCATTTCTATGACAGTGATGATTATGACTATAATTATGATACAGATTCCTCTGATCAGACTGATAACACCACTGACACTGATAACAGCGAAAACTCTGATAATGGAGATACCGACAACAGTGGTGACAGTAACAATACTGATGACAACGGTAACAGCGGTGACGATGGTACTGATAATACCGGCGGAAGCGATGACAACGGTGACGGTAACGAGGATGATTCCTCTTATCAGGTCGACTATTATTAATGCAAAAATACCGGTACAGGAGCACCTCCGAATGATATTCCTGTACTGCAAAAAATCCACAGTCCTGTCAACTCAGGACTGTGGATTTTTTATATATTTTCAAAATTGATTCTCAGATATTATACTTCTTTAATAACCATACGCGCAGATCCGTAAATACCTGCATCATTTCCGAGAGTTGCAAGAATGATCGGTGTTTTCTTGCATGCTGTAAAAGCATATTTCTCATAGTATTTCTGAATACAGTCGATCAATGGCTGTCCGGCTTTGGAAACACCACCGCCGATAACGATGGCTTCCGGATCTGTCACACATGCAAACATGGCAAGTGTTCCGCCAAGCATTTCTCCTACCTGTGCCATAACATCGCAGGCTACTTTGTCGCCCTCTTTAAAAGCATCCAGAACATTCTTTGCTGAAAGTTTTGTAAATTTGCGAAGAACAGTCTGCTCATCTGTAGCAGCCAGAGTTCTCTGTGCCACGCGAACGATACCTGTTGCAGACGCATACTGCTCCAGACATCCACAGTTACCACAGTTGCAGGCTTCCTTTTCTTCATGGTCAACTGCTGCATGACCGATTTCTCCACCTGCACCATGAGCACCGCCAACAATCTTTCCATCAACGATGATTCCACCGCCGACACCTGTTCCAAGAGTTACAAGAATAACGTTCTTAGCTCCTGCTGCTGCGCCTTTCCATGCTTCGCCAAGTGCTGCTACATTGGCATCGTTTCCTGCTTTGGACGGAAGTCCTGTCAGTTCTGTCAGTTCCTTAGTAACTTCTTTAAAGCCCCAGAAAAGGTTTACCGCACATGGCACTTCCCCTCTCTCGTTAACAGGTCCCGGTACCCCGATTCCCACACCGTCGATTTCTTCTTTATCCAGCTTACGCTCTGCGATCTTGTCAAGGATTGTCTTTGCAATATCTGGCAGGATTGCTTCTCCACTGTTCTCCTTACGTGTAGGAATTTCCCATTTCTCAACTAAGACTCCGTCTGTCTGAAAGAGTCCACATTTTACAGATGTACCACCAACGTCAATTCCAAAACAATACTTTCCCATAATATCTGATATCCTCCAAATTACTTTAAATTATTTTTCTTCACGTTTCTTTGCAAGGTTTGCCTGAACACGTTTGTACAGTTCTTCCGCTGCATTATATCCCATCTTCTTCTGTCTGTGGTTAACTGCCGCAGATTCAACGATAATAGCCAGATTACGTCCCGGACGGATAGGCAGAGAATGGCATACAATCTTATTTCCAAGATACTCTGTATATTCCTCATGCAGGCCGAGACGGTCATATTCTTTGTCTCTGTCCCACTCTTCCAGTTTGATAACCAGATCCACAGACTGTGTATCCTTAACGCTCTCAACACCAAACAGAGTTTTGACATCGATAATACCAATACCACGAAGTTCAATGAAATGTCTTGTGATATCCGGTGCCGAGCCCACCAGCGTCACATCACTGACTTTACGAAGTTCTACAACATCATCACTGACAAGACGATGTCCTCGTTTGATCAGTTCCAGCGCAGCCTCACTCTTGCCAATTCCGCTCTCACCTGTGATCAGGACACCTTCACCATATACATCCACAAGCACACCATGGATGGAAATACATGGTGCCAGCTGTACACCCAGCCAGCGGATAATCTCAGCCATAAAACTGGAAGTTGTACGCTCTGTCACGAAAGTCGGAACATTATATTTAACTGCCAGATCGATCATATCCTGTGATGGTCTTGTCATTGTACTGAAAATTACACAGGGAATCTTGCTGGAAATAAATCTTTCATATTTAAATTTCCGTTCCTCATCACTGAGCTGCATCAGATAAGTATACTCTACATATCCGATGATCTGTACCCGTTCATTTGCAAAATGCTCCAGATATCCTGTCAGCTGCAATGCCGGTCTGTTGATCTCCGCTGTCTTGATCACAATCTCAGACAGATCAATTTCAGGAGTCAGGTTGTGAAGTCCCAGTTCCTGAACTAATTTTGTCAACTGTACACCCTTCATTTATTTCTCCTTTTCAGTTCAAAATCTGAAAGCCCGGTCTGTCCGCTATCTCAAAACCTGCTCATACAGACATAACTCATTTATAGCTGTCGTCCGAAACTTTCATAGTAAATTTCACGTCTTTTTTATTATATCACATCACTATATACAACTTCAATTACAAAAAGCGAGAGTCTTTGGGTAATATGTAGAAGAACCCAGGAATATTTTTACATATTTTATATTTTTTTCTCACCAGTGTGCCGACAAGTTGATTCTTGAAACAATCAACTTGTCGGTACACTAGCTCCATGAAAAAATTCATAGACTTTCTGTGCACTTCCTGCATTCATGCTTTCTGTCTCCGCAATTTCTTCCAATGATGCATCTCTGATATTCTCAATGGATTTAAATTTCCGCATCAATGCTTTCCGCCTGGTTTCACCGATACCAGGGATATCATCCAACAGGGAATGCACCTGTTCTTTACTTCTCAGAGATCGGTGAAATTCAATGGCAAAACGGTGCGCCTCATCCTGGATTCTGGTGATCAGGCGGAAGCCTTCACTGTCTGTATCAATGGGAATTTCAAGATTATTGTAATACAGTCCTCTGGTTCTGTGATGGTCATCCTTGACCATACCACAGACCGGAATCTCTATTCCCAGATTATCCAGAACTTTTAGCGCAATATTCACTTGTCCTCTTCCTCCATCCATCAGGATCAGATCCGGCATAATGGAAAAGCTGTCAAACTCATCTTTTCCCTCATGAGTAAATCGTCTGGTAAGTACTTCTTCCATACTTGCATAGTCGTTCGGTCCCTGCACCCACTTTATCTTAAATTTGCGGTAATCACTGCGCTTTGGCTTTCCTTTCTCATAGACAACCATGGAACCTACAGATTCAAAACCACTGATATTGGAAATATCATAAGCCTCCATACGCCTGATTCCCGACAGTCCAAGCCACTCTTCCACTTCATGAACCGCTCCGATGGTTCTTCCTTCTTCACGTTTGATACGCTCTCTGTCTTTATCCAGAACCATCTTTGCATTCTCTTCTGCCAGCTCTACCAGCTTCTCTTTCGTACCTTTCTTCGGTACCCTGATATAGACTCGCTGCTTTCTTCGATCTGTAAGCCATTCCTCTATGATCTTGGCATCTTCGATTTCTTTTTGCAGCATGATCTCACGTGGGATAAACGGAGTTCCGGCATAAAATTGCTTCATAAAGCTGGATAATACCTGAGCCTTTGTATCGCCACGCGCCACACGCAGATAGAAATGCTCCCGCCCGATCAGTTTGCCTCCCCGGACAAAGAATACCTGTACAACAGCATCCTGCTCCCGCAGATCAAGGCTTTCATCCATGGCAACAGCGATGATATCCTTATCTTCCTCTCCGTAACCTGTAATTTTCTGACGTTCTCCGATCTTCTGGATACTGCGGATCAGATCCCGGTATTCCATGGCATCCTCAAAACGCATTTCTTCGGAAGCTGCCATCATTTTGTCGGTAAGCATATCAATCGTATCCTTAAAGTCTCCATTGAGAAATTTCAGCAGTTCTGCGATATTTTTCTTATATTCTTCTGAACTCACATAGCCTTGGCATGGCGCGCTGCACTGTTTCATGTGATAGTACAGACATGGACGGTCCTTCCCACAATCTCTTGGCAGTACACGATTACAGGAGCGCACCTTATAAAGTTTTCGCACAAGCTCGATCACATCTTTTACAGCCCCGGCACTTGTATATGGTCCGAAATATTTTGCCTTGTCTTTCTTCATTCTTCTGGCAAAAAGAACTCTGGGATATTCCTCATTTACTGTGACTTTGATAAACGGATAACTTTTATCATCTTTGAGCATGGTATTATATTTCGGTCTGTGCTCCTTGATCAGATTACACTCCAGCACAAGGGCTTCCAGTTCCGAATCTGTGATAATATACTCAAATCTGGTGATATGGGTAACCATCTGTTCAATCTTTGCGCCCTTATTTCTGCTGCTCTGGAAATATTGACGCACCCTGTTTTTCAGACTGACGGCTTTTCCAACATAGATGATCTCGTCCTTCTCCCCATGCATAATATAAACCCCCGGCTTACCCGGAAGTTTTTTCAGTTCTTCTTCTATCTGAAACATAAACTCTCCTCTATACAAAAAATCCTGCCCTGAATGCTTTTCGTATCCATGAGATATTACAGCGTAATTTCCCGTGGTATGAAAACAGAGCCGGAAATTATTTCATTTCCGACTCTGTTATTGTATCACTGAATCTCTGGCTTATCCAGCGTTACTGTATTCTGTTTTTCCTCCGGAATTACCAGATCATCCAGATTTTCCGGAATCTCGATTCCACGCTCTACCGCATGGAAAATCTTCATAAATTCCTTACCTGTAATGGTTTCCCTGCGGATCAGATAAGTAGCAATCTTATCAAGTGCTTCTCTGTGACTGCCGATCAGTCTCTTTGCTTCTTCATAGGAATTATGCAGAAGTATCATCACCTCATGGTCAACCTCTGTGGCAGTGTCATCGCCGCAGTTTAACACTGCTCTTCCGCTGAGATACTGACTCTCCTGTGTAGCCAGACCCATAAGTCCGAATTTATCAGACATACCGTATTGTGTGATCATGGCTCTTGCCACTTTGGTAGCCTGCTCAATATCATTGGCCGCCCCGGTTGTGACAGTGTCAAATACCAGTTCCTCTGCTGCGCGTCCGCCAAGATATCCCACAAGCATTGCTTCCAGTTCCTTCTTTGTATTGAGATATTTCTCCTCCTCGGGTACCTGCATTACATAACCAAGTGCCCCCATTGTTCTCGGCACAATAGTAATCTTCTGTACAGGCTCTGCATCTTTCTGCAGGGCGCTTACCAGTGCATGTCCTACCTCATGATAGGATACGATCCTGCGCTCCTGTGCACTGAGGATCCTGTCCTTCTTCTCTTTACCTACCAGAACTACTTCAACAGCTTCGAGAAGATCTTTCTGGGATACTGCGCTGCGTCCACTCTTAACAGCAAGGATAGCAGCCTCGTTGATCATATTAGCCAGATCCGAACCCACTGCCCCGGAAGTTGCAAGTGCAATGTTCTCAAAATCAACAGTCTCATCCAGATGTACATTTCTTGCATGAACCTTCAGGATCTCGATTCTTCCCTTCAGATCCGGTCTGTCCACAATGACACGTCTGTCAAAACGTCCCGGACGAAGAAGTGCCGGATCAAGAACCTCCGGACGGTTGGTAGCAGCCAGGATCAGAAGTCCCTTTGAAGTGTCAAATCCGTCCATTTCCGCAAGAAGCTGGTTCAGGGTCTGCTCACGCTCATCATTGCCGCCGCCATAATGAGAATCTCGGCTCTTTCCGATTGCATCAATCTCATCAATAAAAATGATACATGGTGCATTCTTCTTTGCTTCCTCAAAGAGATCGCGGACACGTGATGCCCCCACACCTACAAACATCTCCACAAACTCAGAACCTGACAGGGAGAAAAACGGCACATGTGCCTCTCCTGCTACTGCCTTTGCCAGAAGTGTTTTACCGGTTCCCGGAGGTCCTACAAGCAAAGCTCCTTTCGGCAGCTTCGCTCCGATGGTGGTATATTTGCCGGGATTATGCAGGAAATCCACCACCTCCTGCAGTGATTCCTTGGCCTCATCCTGCCCTGCCACATCCCTGAAAGTAATTCCTGTATCTTTCTGAATGTAGGCTTTGGCGCGGCTCTTTCCAACGCCCATCATTCCGCCGCCCTTATTCATGCGGCGCATAAATACCGTCAGAAGTACAAAGAGCAGAATCGTTGGCAGAAGCACACTGACCAGCATAGAAATAATTTCCCCTGCTGCATCCGGCTTCTTATACTCAAACTTGATTCCTGTTCCCTCAAGTCTCTCCGTCAGCTTATCTACTGACTCCATCTGATTGGCATAATAAACTTCTTCTGAAAATCCTGATGACTGATGTTTCGGCGTGATCGTCAGTGTATTTGACTGAAGCGTAACCTCTTTCACATCTCCATCATCTACCATCTCAATAAATTTATCATAAGTGATCTCACTCGAATTATCCTTGAGCATATTGGTAAACATGGCGAAACATACCAGAGTTACCAGGAGGCATACCAGAAAGGCCAGTATCGACTGATGATTCTTGTTCGGGTCCTGTCTGCCCGGACCTTTATTATTATCAGGACGATTGCCATTCGGATTGTTATCCATATGATTATCCATTTCATTCCTCCTAAACGTTATCGTTCTTATTATAAAGAGAATTCGGGTATAAATCAACTGCGAGATTGTGAAAATTGTGTCCGGTTGTGCATATCTTTCTATAAACCCTATAAAATTTATATGAAGTTTTACAAATTCACCTGTTACAAATGGCTTTATTTGTAGTATACTATTGACAAACTGATTACTGCTCACTTCGTTCCCGGTAATGCACTCCGCAATACACAGAATTTATGCTGACCGCATAAATTTGCGCTGTATGTCCCGGGATATTCTAAATGAGCAGTACTAAAAATGTGATGAGGAAAGGAAATGAACAAATGAAGATAGGATTTGACAACGACAAGTATCTGAAAATGCAGTCCGAACATATTCGGGAACGTATTAACCAGTTTGGAAACAAACTTTATCTGGAATTTGGCGGCAAGCTTTTTGATGACTACCATGCTTCCAGAGTTCTTCCGGGATTTGAGCCGGACAGCAAACTGCGTATGCTGATGCAGCTTTCTGATCAGGCAGAGATCGTTATTGTAATCAGCGCTGCTGATATTGATAAAAATAAAGTCAGAGGTGACCTGGGTATCACTTATGATGAAGATGTACTCCGCCTTATGGAAGTATTTACCGAGCGCGGACTCTATGTCGGAAGTGTCTGCATCACCCAGTATTCCGGACAGGAAAGCGCAGATGCGTTTAAGAAACGTCTGGAGAAGCTTGGAATCAAAGTATACGTGCTTTATCTGATCCCGGGTTATCCGAATAATACTTCCTTTATTGTAAGTGATGAGGGATATGGCAAGAACGATTATATCGAAACAACAAGACCACTGGTTGTCATCACTGCTCCAGGACCCGGAAGCGGAAAAATGGCCACCTGCCTTTCTCAGCTTTACCATGAATACAAGCGCGGTGTCAAGGCAGGATATGCCAAATTTGAAACTTTCCCAATCTGGAATATCCCGCTGAAGCATCCGGTAAATCTGGCATATGAAGCAGCTACTGCTGACTTAAATGATGTGAACATGATCGACCCGTTCCATCTGGAAGCATATGGTGAGACTACTATTAACTACAACCGTGACGTTGAAGTTTTCCCTGTTCTTCAGGCTATGTTTGAAAAGATCATGGGCGAGTGCCCTTACAAATCTCCCACAGATATGGGCGTTAATATGGCCGGTAACTGCATCGTTGATGATGAAGTCTGCAAGGAAGCTGCACGTCAGGAGATCATCCGCAGATATTATAAGAGCATGGAAGCTCTGGTTCGCGGAACAGGCCGCGAAGAAGAAGTTTATAAGATTGAGCTTCTGCTGAAACAGGCTCATGTGACCATCGAAGAACGCAAGGTGGTTCCTGCTGCGTTGAAACGCGAAGAAGAAACAGGTGCACCTGCTGCTGCCCTGGAACTTCCTGACGGACGTATTGTTACAGGTAAGACTTCTGAACTTCTCGGGGCATCTTCAGCACTGCTTCTGAATGCACTGAAAGAACTGGCAGGAATCGATCATGACAAACATGTTATCTCTCCGGAAGCATTAAAACCAATTCAGGCGCTCAAGACAGAATACCTTGGAAGCAAAAATCCAAGACTTCACTCTGATGAAACTCTGATCGCGCTTTCCATCAGTGCCGCAGATAATGAAGATGCGAAGCTAGCCCTGCAGCAGATTCCGAAATTAAAAGGCTGCCAGGTTCATACTTCCGTACTTCTGTCTCAGGTGGATATCCTGGAGTTCCGTAAGCTGGGTGTTGAACTTACCTGTGAGCCGAAATCTGAGCATGCTAAGAAACTGCAGAAATAATTTCTGAAATGGTTTTCAAATAGCAGCAGAAAACTCTGAAAATCCACAATATCTATATAATGATACAAGAAAGAATCCTGCCTGAACATATGACAGTTTCATATGAACAGGCAGGAATTTTTTATTTCTCTATAATCTCAATCGCTCTGTCCGGATAATTGGTAATGACTGCTTCTGCACCTGCGTCTTTTACCAGCTGGATGTGTTCTGGTTTGTTGGCAGTCCATACGTGCATTTTCAGTCCGGCACGTTTGACTTCTTCTATGAACTGTGGGTATTTCAGGTGATAAACTGCAGGGTGTACGGCGTTGATTCCGAGATTTTTGGCGTACATGGCTGGATTTACCCATCCGTCACTGAAAAGGATTCCGGTCTGTACATGGTCATTCAGCTGTTTTAACTGTAACAGGCTGTAATGGTTAAAGGAGGAATAGATCAGCTGGTCTTCCATGTTCATTTCTTTTACCAGTTTCAGGATTTTCCCTTCCATTCCCGGATAGAAGCAGATGCTGTTCTTTAGTTCGATGTTTACCATCATATCTGTGGTGCGCATGAGCTCCAGTACTTCTGCCAGAGTTGGAATGTGATAAATTCCCGATGGTTCTGCGGGTGTACTGACTTTTAATTCTTTCAATTGAGCCAGTGTCATATCTTTGATCAGTCCGGTTCCGTCTGTGACGCGGTCTACGTTTTCGTCGTGCATAACGATGAGTTCGCCGTCTACGGAAGTATGTACATCCAGTTCGATTCCGTCTGCGCCCTGTCTGATGGCAAGTTCAAATGCTTCCAGAGTGTTCTCCGGTCTGTATCCGCTGGCACCCCTGTGTGCCCATACTTTTGTTGTTCTCTTTGTTGTTTCTGTCATTTCCATATGCCTCTCTGTTCTTTCTATTTTGAATTTTCTCTGTTTCTTTTGTTTTTGTTAATGGTATTACTATATCTAATAAATATGTTTGATCTATGGTCAGTCTGCGAAAAAAATGTGTTCTCCTATAAATGGTACATTTCAGATTTGCGGTGTTTTAATAATGGAAGCTGCTCTCTGATCTGGTCTTCCCGGTCCAAATCTATTTCTTCTATTAAAATGCCCTCTTTCTCATCCAACTGTTTCATAACCTTTCCCCATGGATCTGTTACAATAGAATGTCCCCAGGAAATATATCCTGCCTGTGTATCTCTGGCAGGAGCACATCCAAGCATATATATCTGATTGTCAAGGGCTCTTGCACGAAAAGTCAGTTCCCAGTGTGCCGGACCTGTGGTCATATTAAATGCTGCAGGGACGAAAATCATCCTTGCACCGTCCAGTACCATTGTGCGGGCAAACTCCGGGAAGCGGATGTCGTAGCAGATCATGACACCCATTTTCCCAAATTCAGTATCAAACACGGTAGCATGATCTCCCGAAGTCAGAGTATCAGATTCCTTGAAATGCTGGCCATTTTTTACATTGATATCAAAGAGATGAGCTTTTCTGTGCTTACCAATCTGTTTTCCATCTCTGTCAAAAATATAAGAAGTGTTGTAAACCTTTCCCACATCATCTGCTTCCGGCATGGAACCTGCGATCAGATAAATATGATACTTTCTGGCATAATCAGACATTGCCTGCCAGGATGGACCACCTTCTTTTTCTGCATAAACTGGAAAATTTTCGGTCTGATACGGACAGCAGAACATCTCCGGAAGAATTACAAAGTCCGGATTTTCCGCCTTTATTTTTTCTATATAAGTGCCGGCAGTACGGATATTTTGTATTTTATCTTTTACTGTGGGCATCTGAATTGCTGCTACTTTCATATGCGTCCTCTCCTTTCTTTTATCTATTATAGCCGAAAAAAACCACATCGCCAATCCTACATTAAAACATCCCCCACGCATGAACATTCCTTCCATGTGTGGGGGATATTGATTTTCCGCAGGTAAGTTGCTAAATGCACCTGCATTCAGTTGATTTAATTAATTATTCTTCATAACCATTCGGGTTATTGGACTGCCATCTCCAGGAGTCTGCACACATTTCTTTAATACCGTTTTCGGCTTTCCATCCCAGTTCTCTCTCTGCTTTGGAAGCATCGGAATAGCAGGTTGCGATATCGCCTGGACGACGTGGCTTGATCACATATGGAATTTTAACACCTGTAGCAGCTTCAAAATTCTTCACAATATCAAGAACACTGTAGCCTTTTCCTGTACCAAGGTTGTAGATACTTAATCCGGAATTATCTTCGATTTTCTTAAGAGCTTTTACATGTCCTTTTGCAAGGTCAACTACGTGAATGTAATCTCTCACACCAGTTCCGTCCGGAGTATCATAATCATTTCCGAATACCCCAAGTTCTTTCAGTTTACCTACTGCAACCTGTGTGATATATGGCATCAGGTTGTTCGGGATTCCGTTTGGATTCTCTCCGATGGTTCCGCTCTTGTGAGCACCGATCGGATTAAAGTAACGGAGAAGAACTACGTTCCATTCCGGATCTGCTTTCTGAATGTCTGTCAGGATCTGCTCAAGCATGGATTTTGTCCATCCGTATGGGTTTGTGCACTGTCCTTTCGGGCACTCTTCTGTGATCGGGATGATTGCCGGATCTCCGTATACAGTTGCAGATGAAGAGAAGATAATGTTCTTTACATTATGTTTTCTCATAACATCTACCAGTGTTAAGGTTCCTGCAATGTTATTTTCGTAATATTCCCAAGGTTTGGCAACAGATTCCCCTACTGCTTTCAGACCTGCGAAATGAATACAGGAATCAATATCTTCTTTATCAAAAATTTCATTTAAAGCATCGCGGTCCAGGATGTCTGCTTTGTAGAATTTCACTGGTTTGCCTGTGATCTTGGAAACTCTTTCCAGAGATTTCTCACTTGCATTGCTTAAGTTATCCAGAACTACAACATCATATCCTGCGTTCTGCAATTCTACAACTGTATGGCTTCCAATATAGCCTGCTCCACCTGTAACTAAAATTGCCATAATAATTCCTCCTAACCTGTCTTCCTGCTACAATACCTGTTTTTTGCAATTTCTGTTTTTTTTCTCTTTCAACAATACCTATATTAGTTCACAGCATCAGAAATATCCTTGATAATTCTGAGTGTAATCTATAAAATTCTGCGGATATCCTGTTTCACATCTGCAAAATTTACCTCTGTATTTTACAGCACCCTATATTCAGAACTGTAAAATACTGTTGCCTGGCACATCATGTATTGTAGAAAATCCTGCGAAAATATGATTTCTCTCATATCCCCGCAGGATAATTCTATCCGAATCAGTTCATAAACACAAGTCTTTATGGACATGTACGTTTTTTTATACCTGTTTATACTTATTTACAATCTCTTTCATCCGGGAAAGTTTTTCTTCCATGTCTTTCACCAGTTTAAACTGTGTTCTGCAGCGATCCAGATTATGTCCCTCTCTGTGAATCTTGAAATAATGATCTCCCTCCAGATAGTCTGTGAGGAAACGCATTCCACATTCAAAGGTCATAAGGATTGCTCCCATAGGAAGCATATCCAATTCTGTCTCAGTCAACGCACCGCCACAGCCTTCAATGAAGCCTTTAACATAAACTTCATACAAGTGAAGATTACAGGACACCTTCGTCAGGTCTTTCTCATCCTCTGCTCCGGTACTTGCGCCAAAGCGGATAGAATCACCGAAATCATTTACGGAAAGTCCCGGCATTACAGTATCAAGATCAATCACACAGATGGCTTTTCCCGTTGCATTATCAATCATAATGTTATTCAGCTTGGTATCATTATGTGTAACACGCAACGGCAGCTTTCCCTGATCCTGCATATCGCACAGAACATGTGCCAGTTCTGTGCGGTCCAGAACAAACTGAATCTCTTTTTCCACATCTGCTGCTCTGTGACATATATCTTTTTCCACAGCAGTTTTAAACTTATCCAGCCTGTCCACCGTATTATGAAAATTTACGATGGTCTCATGAAGCGTTTCTGCCGGATAGTCTGCAAGCAGCCTCTGGAAATGCCCGAAAGCAACTGCACTCTGGTAAAAATCTTCCTCATCTTTTACCATATCATAGCATGTTGCATTTTCAATGAATAAATATACTCTCCAGTATTCTCCGTCCTCATCTACATAATAAGGAAGTCCATCCTTTGTCATCACAAGATTCAGAGTCTCTCTCTCCACATCTCCACCGTTTTCCTGGATCTTTTTCTTCAGCCAGGCAGTAACACCGCTGACATTCTCCATCAGTTCCACAGGTTTGGTAAAAATACTCCTGTTCATTTTCTGAAGAATATAATGTTTGCCTGTACCGTAAGTCAGTCGGTAAGTATCATTGATATGTCCGCTTCCATAAGGAACACATTCTGTCAGATTATCTTCCAGAACAAATGCACTGGTGATATTCTTTATCTCCCGGTTAATTTCCACTCAATTATTCCTCCCATAATCTCTGTGGATACAGCCCTCCATCTTTTAAATTCTGAATGGCAGCTACTACCACAGGTTTATCTTCTTTGTAGGTTACACCATACCATTTATCCATAGATTTCAGAACTTTTACAGTTGCTCTCTTCTCACCGAGAAGTTCATCTACTACAAATGGCAGGAAATATTCGCATTTCAGCGGGTTTACTTTCAGATTCTCATCCAGGAATTTAGGGAATCTGTCTTTCAGCTCTTTCAGAATGCTTGCTGAAAATCCCCACATATTCATGGATACTGTACTGCCTTCCGGAAGCATGGTCCATGTTTTTCCATCGTCTTCTGTATAAGCTGTGCCGCCGTCATGCTTTTCGATATGGGTACGCTCGTTGATCTTAAGAAGATGTCCTTCTTCATCTGTAACGCACACACCTCTTGCCACATGGCCATTCTCTGTCAAAGTATTTTCCAGTTTATAGCCGACCATCATATATCTGTAAGTATCTGCGGTATCTTCGTTCTCTGTCAGGAAATCATATGCCATCTTAAATGCATGGCTTCCATAATAGTCATCTGCATTGATTACAACGAATGGTCCGTCGATTTCATTGATGCAGCTTAATACGGCATGTCCGGTTCCCCATGGTTTCACACGTCCTTCCGGTACTTCATAGCCTTCCGGAATATTGTGAAGATCCTGGAAAACATATGATACTTCCAGCTGATTGCTGAGGCGGTCACCGATGGCGCTTCTGAAGTCTGCTTCATTTTCTTTTTTGATAATAAATACTACTTTTTGGAATCCGGCCTGTACTGCATCATAAATGGAGAAATCCATGATGATGTGTCCCTCTTTATCCACCGGATCGATCTGTTTCAGACCGCCGTAACGGCTTCCCATACCTGCTGCCATAACTACTAATACTGGTTTCTTCATAATTTTTTTCCTCTTTTCTTTAAATGTTTTTCGTTACTCTCAGATTACCTGGTAACTTTTTACATTCATCTTATCATACTATGATTTCGAGGTCAAAACGTGTTACATAATACCTTTCACAATCGCAAACGTTACTGTTCACTCCGTTCACAGTAACGTAGCCAAAATTCATTCCAGATTGCCTGCGGCAATGGAATTTTGGCTTGTATGTCTCGGGATTTTGGCATATTCATGCCAAAACACCTCGCGGGATAGTGGTGTGTGAACAGTAACATCGCAAACAATTGTTATTGTCCTGCTGTCCTCTAATATTATCCCTTAATGCCACCGGTAACACCACCAATTATCTTCTCAGACAGGAAAATATACAGAATAAATGTCGGCAGGAATACAATGATCACTGCTGCAAACATTCCGGCCCAGTCACCTGTATATTTCATGGAGTTGATCATTCCATAAAGTCCGGGTGCAACAGGTTTCAGCTTATCCGAGCTTGCGAAGATCAAGGACAGGAAATACTCGTTCCAAATATTAATAAAGTTAAAGATTGTTACTGTTACGATTCCTGACTGTGCCATGGGAAACATGATTTTCCAGAAAGTACGCATGGGAGGGCATCCGTCGATTGCTGCCGCTTCCTCATAGGTCCTGGAAATATTGCTGAAGAATGTAAGCAGGAAAATGGTCGTATAAGGTACATTAATTCCTACATACAATATGATCAGTACAGTTCTTCCTGCAGCCACATTATTCAGGATTCCCATACCGGAAATAATGCTGAAAAGGGGAAGAACAACCATGATTGCCGGAACACCCATGGCAGATACGAAGCTGGTCTGGATAAATTTGTTTGCAATAAAATCAAATCTGGACAATACATAAGCTGCAGGTGCACACACCAGAATCAGTATTGTGCAGGAAATTACTGAATAAATCAGAGAGTTTCCGAAGAAGCCTGCAACTCCGGCCCCGTTCCATGCTTTTGCATAATTTTCAAAATGTAATCCGGACTCAAACTTCAGGGCTTTTCCCTGGAAGATTTCTGCTGTTGTTGAAAAACTTGCCCCGAATACCCATCCCAGAAGCGCAATGGTAAAGATTACCCAGAGCAGCAGGATGATGTATCCCGGCAGGAGTTTGACTTCTCTTTTCAGATTAAAGGGTCTGCGTGCCTCTTTTTCTTTTGCCATTTCTCATCCCTCCTTAGAATTCCAGATCATCATCTTTAATCACTCTGTTACAGATTGTAAATACAATGACTACGCAGACACTGAGCAGTACACCGATGGCAGCTCCCAGACCTGCATTTCGTTCTGTAACTGTATTACCGCCGCCAAAAATCTGCATATACATATAAACATAAGGGGTAATTGTCTGTGTGTCTGCAGTTACTGTGGAGAAAAGCTGTGACCATACAAAAAAGCCTACACTGCTTACAGACCACATGGTGATGTTTGTCTTAAATACTCCCTTTAACAATGGAAGTGTCATGTAACGGAACTGTGCCGGTTTGGTCGCTCCGTCAATGGTTGCCGCCTCATAATATTCAGGGCTGATACGCTCAATACCACTGAGCCAGATCAGCATATGGTATCCAACCATTCCAAAACAATATGCAAACAACAGTGCCCAGAATTTGTGGTCATTATCCAGGAACTGGATCTTTGCCAGATTGTCCAGATGCAGTGCTGTAAAAAGATCTTTCAACAAGCCATATCTTGGACTGTATACATACTGCAGCCACATAGTAGCAAGTGCTACTGCACTGACAATATTTGGCATATAAATGATTGCGCGGAAAAATTTCTTTCCTCTGATTCCACTGGTAAGAATAACTGCAAATAAAAGAGACAGGCTCATTACCACCAGACCGCCGATCAGCCAGATACGAAACAGGTTAAAAAATGAAGTCTTAAATAAGCTGGTACTCATCAGCTTTGTATAGTTGCCAAATCCTACAAATTTCCATAAATCCATGGAATCTGTAACTCCGTCGATCTTGAAAAAGCTCATGATCACTGTTCTGATGATCGGATACAGAAAGATTCCCAGAAACAGCAGAACTGCCGGAGTCAGAAATACAACGATCATCGTTTTATTCTTCTTCAAATAAATACCTCCTCTGTAAGTAATACCACATCTACGGATTGCTACGCTTCGCTCCCGCAAACCTCCAGCCATTCGGAATCCGCTGATTTACTTCGTAAATCGCTACTTCCTCATGTCTGGCGGTTTCCAAGTCTAAAAGTCTTATCGTGCAAGCACGAACGACTTTTTGCCTTTGAAACCTGGATATTCAAAAAGACAGATGGTGGCAGCGTAGATACGATGCCACCATCTCTATAAATTCTTTATTTATTTCGCTGCGTCCTGCATAGTGGAAACAAATTCATCTGCTGTAATGGAACCTGCCATTAATTTGATGAAGTTTTCTTTGATAACCGGAGTCATATCTACGTTAGATTCTACACCGCATGCCCATGTGAAACGGTTTGTGCTCTGCTCAATAACAGGTTTTGCACACTCAACCATTGCCGGCCATTCTGTGTTTGTTGTATCAGCCGGGATACCTACAGTTTCATCTGCAAGTTTCTGGTCGTATTCACCTTTTGTAAGGAATGTGATCAGATCAAATGCTTCTTTTGCAAGTTTTGTATCTTTGTTAATACCAAATACCTGTGCACCAAAGTTGTTTGTTTCGATTCCGTTTGCTCCGTCTGTAAGTGCCGGATATGCGAAGCATCCCCAGTGGAAATCAGGGCCTGCCATCTCTTTTACTTCGTTTGGTAACCAGGAGCCATTCAGATACATTGCAGCTGTTCCAAGTGCAAGCTCTGTGTTCTGACCTGCAGGCCATACGTTAGAACCAACCATCTCTGAATAATATCCGTTAGATGCAAGTTCTTCAATATCCTGTGCCATCTGAAGAACTGCAGGATCATCCCATTCACCTTCAGTTACGATCTCTTTTACTTTATCTTCGCCAACCAGTCTTGCAAGATGATATCCGATCACACATGTTGCATAGGCATCATCCATAGTCATTGGTGTGATTCCTGCATCTTTTAATTTCTGGCATACATCTTTGAATTCATCCCATGTCTTCGGTTCTTCTGTGATTCCTGCCTGCTCAAACAGATCTTTGTTATAGAAGAAAGCAAATACGTTTGGCTGATATGGAATTGTTTTTAATGTACCGCCGCCGGCATCACGGCATGCTGCCATCAGACCTGCATTTGCAGTTGCTTCATAGTCATTCTCTTTCGCAAGGTCTTCCAGATCCAGAAGATATTTACCGTACATTCCGTTTACACGGTCGATATCTTCGTCAAAAATATCAATCTGTGTGCCGCCGTCCAGTGCAGGCTGAAGTGCTTCACGGTTTCCGGTACGTCCCTTAAACTGAAGGTCTACCTTAACTCCTGTCTGTTCTGTATAAGCGTCAACTGCTTCCTGAATCACCTGTCCCTGTGGCTCTGTAGCTTCCCACATTGACCAGTAAACTAATGTATCATCTGCTGCCTGAACAGTGAGAGCCGGTGCTGCAAGTGAACCAACCATAACCGCACATAATGTTGCACTAAGCATCTTTTTCTTCATACCCATAACCTTTTTTCCTCCTTGGTCAGTTTTGACATTTTGTCTTCTTTTTTCTCTCTTTTCGCTCTTTTGTTGAATTTCAACAATTATTTCTTTTGGTAGTTCTTATTTTATCATTTTTGCACAAATAGTATTTGCACAAACGTCCATTTCTTTTGTACAAAAATTCATTTTTAACTGGTTTTTCATCTGTTTTTGTTGTATACTTGTACACAACAACCATATTGCAGTTTTCGGACAGGCTGAGGGAGGTGGCAGTAATGGCTTTTGAGAGTATGTATCTGGAAGAAGATATTCATATTGACCGGATTTATACAATCCACTATTTTGAATACAAAAGCGATTTTCACTTTGCAGGAGAACGCCATAATTTCTGGGAATTTCAATGTGTAGATAAGGGAAAGGCAGAAATAGAGACAGATAACGGTATCTACCATCTGACAAGCGGACAGCTCATCTTTCACAGACCAAATGAATTTCATAACCTTATTGCCATAGGAAATACCGCACCTAATATTGTGGTAGTTTCTTTTGAATGCGATTCTCCATGTATGAAATTCTTTGAGAAAAAATTGCTGAAACTTTCTGATTCTGAGAGAAATCTCATGGGAATGCTGATTGCCGAGGCACGCCGCTGTATCAAAACCCCTCTGGATGATCCTTATACAGAAAAGATGGAAAAGAAAGAAGATTTTTTGTTTGGTTCTCAGCAGCTTATCCGTATTTACCTTGAGCAGATGCTGATCTACATGATCCGGAGAAATTCTTCTCCTCCCATGACTGTACCAGTCAGCCAATTTGTAAATCTGAAAAATAATTCCGCTGTCTATAAACGTGTCATTGCTTATATGGAGGACCATATCCGGGAAAATATTACACTCTGCGATCTGTGTCATGACAATATGATCGGACGCTCCCAGCTTCAGAAAATATTTCAGGAACAGCATCAGTGCGGCGCTATGGATTTCTTTTCCCGGTTAAAGATCGCCTATGCCAGACAGCTGATCCGCGAGAACCAGATGAACTTCACACAGATTTCGGAATTTCTGGGATACTCTTCCATCCATTACTTTTCCAGACAGTTTAAAAAAATTTCCGGAATGACACCCACAGAATATATCACATCAATAAAGGCGCTCTCAGAACGAGAGCGCCAGTAATACCAGACCAATATTTTCATAATGTTGAACAGCCTTTTTCTTATTTCATATTGCTGAGATTCTCTATAAATTCATCCGATGTTTCTTCTAATCTTGTAAGCTTCAGAAGTTCGCTTTGTATCTGTTCTTTATAATCCGGATCTGCCTCCAGACCTGCAGCCCACATGTACGGCTTTGACATCTCTTTCATATACGGTACTGCATCTGCCAGCACTTCCGGCCATTGTGTATTGTCCGTATCTGCCGGGATGGAATTAACCGCATCTGTCATTTTCATATCTGTTTCCCCGGTACAGATGGAATATGCAAAGTCAAAAGCTTCCTGCTTCATCTGTGAATCCTTTGTGACTCCAAATCCCTGTGCTCCCACCATAACACCTTCTGTGCCGTCTGTTCCGGCCTTTACTGCAGGCCATGGAAAAAATCCCCAGGAATCATCAGATTCTGTAGCTTCTGTCACTTCATTCGGAACCCAGGAGCCTTGCAGCACCATGACTGCCTCGCCATCTCCCACTTCATCCTGACCTTCCGGATGCTGTGCCGGTGCACTCTGACTCATATATCCCGCAAAAAACAAAATTCTGATATCATCTGCCGCCTCTTTTGCCTGTGGAATCTGTGACCAGGTACAGTTACGGATCAGCTGCTGCACTTTCTCCTGTCCAAGATATCTGGCAAGCTGATATCCATACAGAAGATTCACATACTCTTCATCGCAGGTCATGGCACTAAGGCCACTGTCACTGTTTTTAATCTTACGGCATACTCTGATCAGTTTCTCCCAGGTATCCGGGATATCCTGTTCTGTAAGTCCAGCCTCTTCCCATAAATCCTTATTATACCAGACGCCTGTGATATAAGGCTGATACGGCATTGCAAGCAGTTCTCCATTTCCCCAGTTCTTCACCTGTTCCAACAGTACCGGCATAATATGCTTCTCATAATCCACAGTATCTGCCATTCCTTTTAATTCTGCCAGATAATCCCTGTGTTCCTGAGCCATCCTCTGATAATCATCATCAAAAAGGTCAATCTGTTCTCCGGCATCCAGGGCAGGTTCTATCAGAGACCGGATTCCTCTGCCCTTCCACTGAATCTCTACAGAAATACCTGTTGCTTCTTCATAAGCTTCTGCTGCTTCTCTGATCACATCTGCCTGTGGTTCATCTTCTTCCCACATGGACCAGTATACAATACTCTGTTCCGGAATTTCTGTGATTTCATCTGATGCTGATACAGTAACCGCTCCTGTTGCGAACAGCATTGACAAACAGCTCATACCCGCTGCAATGCTTCTCCATTTTTCCATACTGAAAATACCCTCCATTGTCTCTCAGACTTGTCCACATGAATTTATTTTTGTACCTGCTTCTATAGAGGAACTGTCTGACTTTATTTTCTCTAATAATCACTTGTCTGTCAATCCCCAAAATTCACCTGAAAGCAATGGAAACAAGAGTTTTACTTATAGCAATTCCATAAATTACTGCAAACAATCCAGTCCATCATAGCGTGAAGTCCTGCGTCAGATATCTTTGCTGTGCGTCAGCACGCCTGCAGATATCTTCCTTGTCCTTCGCATTCTGCTGAACTGTCTTGATTGCATTATTTTATGGAATTGCTATAGTCTGATCAAACAGGATTTCCATCTTCGTTCCCTTACCCGGCTCACTGTCCAGAAGAATCTTCGCATGATGCAAAACTGCGCCATGTTTTACAATAGAAAGCCCCAGGCCTGTACCTCCGGTTTCACGTGAATGGCTCTTGTCCACTCTGTAAAAACGCTCGAAGATTCTCTGCTGTTCGCTCTCCGGAATTCCTATTCCGTTATCTTCCACACGAAAATACGGTTTCCCATTGAGTTTTCCCACAAAAACCTTTACATCTCCACCATCCGGGGTATAGCGGATAGCATTATCTGTAATATTGTAGAACATTTCATATAATACATGGCGTACTCCCTGCATCTGTGCAGGTCCGCCTGTATATTCCAGATTAATCTTTTTCTTTGCTGCCCTGTTCTGCAGATTGTTGATCACATCTTCCCCAAGCTCTCCGATGTCAACCTGTTCAAACATAGTTTCTCCGTTCTTCTCATCCAGTCTGGAAAGCTGAATGATATCTGCAACCAGATTTGATAAACGCTCGGACTCATGAAAAATCCTGCCGGAAAAATCCTGCATCTTGTCCGGCGGTACCATTCCATTCATCATAAGCTCCGCATATCCGGAAATGGACATTAACGGCGTTTTTAATTCATGAGAAACATTTGCCGTAAACTCTTTTCTTGCGCTCTCTGCATTCTTAAGATCTTCCAGCTGTTTCTGAATCTGTCTGTTCTGCTGATCCAGCCGAAAAAGCAATGGCCTTAATTCTTCGTAGCATACATGCTCCAGAGGATGTTCCAGATTAATCCGGTTGATAGGCTCTATCAGCTTTCTGGTCTGTTTCTGCACAAGAAAAAGTTCAATTACAAGGATCACGCATACCAGTCCGCCAAGCAGAAGAAAGCTGGTTAACATTGTTACCAGAAGACTGTCTGTAGTCCTGGCTACTCGCAGAACCTGATCATCCTTTAATTTTACAGCATAGTAAAACGTCTGTTTTGATAAGGTGTCTGAATAGCGTACCATCTCACCGGATCCCTGCTTCTCAGCTTCAATAAATTCCGGTCTGTTACTGTGATTTTCCATTTCTTCCGGATTCTCAATACTGTCAAACAACACCTGACCATCTTTTCCCAAAAGAGTGATCCTGCTGCTGGTGGCGTCTCCGACCCTGTCTGAGAGAAAAACGTCTCCGTCTTCTTCCAGACCTGTTTTAATATATGCGGCTTCATCTCTGACACCCTGTTTCATATAAATATCATATCTGTTATACATGACAGTTCCTGCTGCCAGGAATGTAAGTATTACGGATAAAATAATAAGTAAACTGGTGTGACTGAATATTTTATGCTTCATTTTTCCACTCCTGTTTTCGTCGGTTTTATCTGTTATGCGCCGATCCTGTATCCTACACCCCGGACCGTTTCGATCAGATCTCCTGCCTCTCCAAGTTTCTGACGCAGGGTTCTCACATGGACATCCACAGTTCTGGTTTCACCGTCAAAGTCATATCCCCATACATGGCAGAGGATCTGATTTCTTGTCATAACAAGTCCTTTATTCTCCAGCAGATACTGAAGAAGTTCAAATTCTTTTCGGGTAAGATCGACCTTTTCTTCCCGGTAATGCACCTCATGACGTCCTACATTCAGATAAAGCTCGTCGTAATGCAGTTCCTTGTCTTCATTCTGACGGGCACTTCGTCTGAGAACTGCTTTTACTCTGGCAACAAATTCCATCATACCGAAAGGCTTGGTAATGTAATCATCCGCTCCGCCTTCCAGACCTTTTACTTTGTCAAATTCCGCTTCTTTTGCAGTAACCATAATTACCGGCACATCCTTTACAGATGGCATACTTTTCAGCTGTTCCAGAATGGTATAGCCATCATCTCCCGGAAGCATGATATCCAGCAGGATCAGCTCCGGTATCTCTTCTTTCAGCGCTTTCATCAGTTCATTGCCATTGCCAAACCCCCTGGCTTTAAATCCTGTTGTTTCCAGTGTATAAATAAGAAGCTCCCTGATATTCCGCTCATCTTCTACACAATAGATCATTCTGCTTTGCCTCCCCTTTATTTATCACCTGCTTTGTCGTCACAAGTGTATTTCTTTTTTCAGTATACTTATTTTTTTATCCCTGTACAAGTAAATATCCGGCATCTGCTTCATTTCTTTAAAACAAAAATCCGGCCATTTTCTCTGAAATATCTCTCTCAGATACTTCAGAGTGCCCGGATTTCCTGATCATGCAAATAACATCATCCGTTACTGTTCACTTCGTTCTCAGTAACGTTGCCAAAATTCATGCCAAAACACCTCGCGGGATAATGGCATGTGTACAGTAACCATCATCTACCTGTTTATTTTTATGAAAGCTGATATTTGATTCGTGCGTCTTCCAGTTCATGATAAAATGTTTCGTCCGGATGGCTCTTGACGATATTCAGATGACTGTGAGTATCATACAGATCTTCATTCACCTGCGTCACACAGACTCCAATATTGGAACAATGGTCTGCCACACGTTCCAGACAGGTTGTAATGTCCGAAAGGATAAATCCCATCTCTATTGTACATTCACCGTTTCTCAGTCTCTGTACATGACGACGTTTTACTTCTTTGGAAAGTTCATCAATCACTTCTTCCAGTGGTTCAATTTTCTCCGCAAGCTTCATATCCTGTTTGTCAAAAACTTCATATGCCGTATTTACGATATCTTCTACTGCCTGTCCCAGCACTTCCAGATCTTTCTTTGCATTTTCGGAAAATTTCAGTCCTTTTTCATAAAGCTCCTGTGCTGATTCCATAATATTTACAGCATGGTCGGAAATACGTTCAAAATCCCCGATACAGTGAAGCATAATGGAAAGGCTGTGACTGTCTGCTTCTGAGATATCTTTGTGGCTCAGCTTCACCAGATAAGTTCCCAGTTCATCTTCATAGCGGTCAACCTTGGATTCCATGTTTTCCACACGTTCTACGCCTTCTTCACTGTATTTATCCACCAGACTCAGTGCTGTAAACAGTGCATTGTGGGATTCTTCTGCCATTTTTCTTGCTGCATTGCGGCTCTGCTCTACTGCAAATGCCGGTTTCTCCAGGAAACGCGGTTCCAGGATCATAAACTCTCTGTCCTCTGCTGAAACAACAACATCCTCTTTTTTATCCCGGATTGTAAGACAGGCAAGTTTCTCCAGTCCCTTTGCAAAAGGAAGGAGAATGATCGTTGCAGTAACATTAAATACACTGTGGATAACAGCAATTCCTGCCGGTGTTGCTGCCTGATGGAAGAAAGAAAATCCAACAACTGCATTTATAAGATAGAATACAGTCATAAAGATAACCGTACCGATCAGGTTGAAATACAGATGTACTGCTGCTGCACGTTTTGCATTCTTCTTGGCTCCGATTGCAGAAAGGATTGCAGTAATACAGGTTCCGATGTTCTGTCCCATAATGATCGGGATTGCTGCACTGAACGGTACTGCACCTGTAAGACACAGGGCCTGCAGAATACCTACAGATGCAGAAGATGACTGGATCACTGCTGTAAGAAGGGCACCTGCTATAACACCTAACAACGGATTTGAGAATTTAAGTAACAGGTTTGTAAATTCCGGCACTTCTGCAAGAGGTTTTACAGCAGAACTCATCATATCCATACCGTACATCAGGATTGCAAAACCTATAAAAATTGTTCCGATATCTTTTTTCTTTGAATCATTGATAAACAGAATGAAGATCACACCAATGATCGCAAGCACAGGGGAAAATGATGTTGGTTTAAACATCTGAATAATAAAATTATCACTCTGTATTCCTGTCAGGCTTAAGATCCAGGAGGTGATCGTAGTACCGATATTGGCACCCATGATCACTCCTACTGCCTGTGATAATTTCATGATCCCTGAATTTACAAAACCTACTACCATAACAGTCGTAGCTGAAGATGACTGGATCACTGCTGTTACTCCTGCTCCCAAAAGCACTGCTCTTATCGGATTTGAAGTAAGATTTTCAAGAATCTTCTCCAGCTTTCCGCCGGAAACCTTCGCAAGGCCATCTCCCATTGCATTCATACCATACAAAAATAATGCAAGGCCTCCGATCAATGTTAATATACTGAATAAATCCATGATTATTCTCCTTTTCCCTTTTCATAAGTATATGGTTATTTAACTTGTTTCCCATCATAACCATGCTTTGTAAAATCATCCCCATGAGAATGTTAAATCCATGTAAAATTTCCAGTCATCATATTCATTCTGTGTAAGGTTCCCATAAATCCATCCGTATTTTTGATATAAAAATAAAAAGAACCATTGCAGGAGATATGACACTAACCGGTGTTCATCTCTTACAATAGTTCTTTTATCAATCCGGAGCCTGTATTTCGACAGTATTATTATCAGAATCCGCGGATTTCTTCATCCTCGGAACCAGTCTTATCAATAGAACGGATTTCCAGGAAATAACTGTAGTTATCATTTACCTTTACTTCCACTCTGTCTCCAACCTTGTGACCTTTCAGAGCCATACCAATGGGAGATTCAATGCTGATGCGGTTTTCCATGGAGTTTCCTCTTATGGAAGTAACCAGTTTGTATTTCTCAATCTCATCGTCTTCCTCGAAATATACCTCTACAATATCATCCATTCCAACTTCATCGTCTTTGGAATCATCAGAAACAATGGTTGCTGTTTTCAGCATATTCTCAAGATAGCGGATGCGGCTTTCATTCTGGTTTTTGTGCTTCTTTGCCGCATAATACTCAAAGTTCTCACTCAGATCCCCCTGGGCTCTTGCTTCTTTTACAGCTTCGATTGCCTCTTTTCGTACAACCAGCTTGCGGTGGTCAATCTCCTGCTGGATTTTCTCAACATCCTTCTGTGTAAGCTTTTCTTTCATGGCTGCATCTCCCTTTTATTACTTCTGCTTTCTATTCCTGCTTTATATTGGCTTAACCATAGCAGAAGGGCATCATTTTGTCAAATCATTACTGTTCACTCCGTGCCCGATAACCCACTTCACGATGCACAGGATTTATGCATTTGGTATCTGCCGCAGGAAGTCATGTGTCGTATTCTCGATCATTCTGTTAGTCAGTTCTGCAATATGTTTGGTTGATTCCCGGTGTTCCGAAGAAAGCCATGCTTTGATCATTCCCACACATCCATTAAGGCAAAATGCATAAACATATTCCACGTCATGGTTACCTGCTGCAAATTTTCCGGACAACTGCCGGAGAACCGTATCTGCAACCATCTTCTCCATCCTGCTCACAAACCCCATATCTCCATTGCTTCCCAACAGAGCAATACAAATATCCTTATTATTATCAAGAATTGTAAAAATATGCTCAATCATCGGATAAGAACTTCCATTTTGTACCAGATCCAGAGGATGCTCCTCAATTACCTGGGCAATCTCATCCATCAGCTCATTCTCAATACTCTCCAACATTTGATAAATATCACTGTAATGAAGATAAAACGTAGACCTGTTAATATCTACCTCATCCACCAGTTCCTTAACTGTAATTTCCTTGATGCTCTTCTTCTGCATCAGTCGTGCAAGACCTGCCCGAAGCTGTGCTTTGGTTTTTCGTACTCTTCTGTCTACTTTTTCTGCCATTAACATTTCCCCCTGTTCTTTATTTCACATTCTATAGCAATTCCATAAAACGCCCAGACACGCTCTAGGTAAATGCTTATTGCTTTTCACAACCTTCTCAATTAGCTTAATTGTAAATATCACCAATTTTATTCTCATGTTTTTGTATATTTTATCCTAAATGTAGATTCCGTGTAAAAATAGTCATTTTAAACAAATATGTCTATTAATATACGTCAAATAGCAAATTTAATGGTTGTATCTTATTTTTAGTTTTAGTATAATACCATCCATAGAAAAAATCAACACTTTGTCGATTAATAGTTTCGGCAGCTATTAATCAATTATGTTTTGATTATTCAATCTGCTGTTTATCAGCACCTTACTGTTCCACTCCAGCACATTAGTTTGCCGACAAGTTGATTCTTGAAACAATCTTGTAAGCTCACTAGCTGTAGACCGAACAGTTTTCACTACAACTAATTATAGAAAGAAAGGGATAAGGTATGATCAAAAACGAATGGAAAAATCTACTGCATAATAAGATCATGTTCGTTGTGGTAATTTCAATTATCGCAATCCCGATCATTTACGCAGGACTGTTTCTGAAATCCATGTGGGATCCATACGGAAGTGTTGACCATCTTCCTGTAGCAGTTGTCAATGAAGACAAACCTGTAGACTACGATGGCACCACGCTAAGTGTAGGAAAGGACATGGTAGAAGAATTACGTGAGAATGATTCTATGGCATTTAATTTCGTAGACAGCCGTACAGCCGAAGATGGCCTGGAAAACGGTACTTACTATATGGTAATTACCATTCCGGAAGACTTTTCCGCAAATGCTGCCACACTTATGGACGATGAACCTAAGAAAATGGAGCTGAAATACGAAACCAACCCCGGAACCAACTACATTGCTTCCAAATTAAGTGAAACCGCACTGCTGAAGATCAAGGATGCAGTTGCCACCAAAGTAACAGAAACCTATACACAGACAGTTTTTGACCAGATAGCCAAAGTCGGAGACGGTATGCAGGATGCAGCCGATGGTTCCGGTGAACTTAAAGACGGTATCGAATCTGCTGCCAAAGGAAACCAGACCATCACCCAGAATCTGAAAAAACTCTCTTCCAGCACACTGACCTTCGCAGATGGCGCCGAAACCCTTACAAAAGGTATTCAGGAATACACAGATGGTGTCTCTCAGGTAAATGAGGGTGCCAGACAACTTGATGACGGCGTCAGCACACTGACATCAAAAGTACCAGAACTTACCTCCGGAATCGATACTCTCAACAGCGGTGTTAAAAGTTACACAGACGGTGTTGCAAAGCTCAATGAAAACTCTGAGAAATTAAAAGAGGGTGCAAGTGCCCTGGAATCAGGAATTAATTCCCTTAGCGCAGGTGTGACAACCCTGGCAGATGGAGCTACTCAGTATATTGACGGTGCAAATTCTCTCGCAGACGGAACTACCGCTTATGTAAAAGGTGCCGGGCAGTTAGCAGCCGGTGCTTCTCAGTTAAGCGGACTGGAAAATCTCGGTCAGGTATCCAGCGGTATTTCCCAGTTAAATGCAGCAGTTTCCAAAGGAAGTAATTCCTCCGCTGCATTAAAAGACGGAACCCAACAGCTTGAGGATGGTCTTGGACAGCTCTACACACAGTTGTCAGCTTTACAGAACAGTGCATCCGCTGCTTCCGTTAACAAACTTACCACCGGACTGAGCCAGGCAAAAACAGGAATGGAAAATGCCAGTGAAGGGATGACCTCCGCAGCAACCGGAATCTCCAATGCCTCCGATGCGATCAGCCAGGTAAGCAGCCAGATCTCCGATACTCTTGTACCGGGACTTCAGGATGCAGCTTCTCAGGCATCTTCCGCAGCAGAAAGTATTGGTTCTGCACTTGGTGAGTATACTCAGGCTACTTCTTCCGCACTCGAAACAGCCAACAGCGAGATTGCTTCTGCTCAGACCGCCATGCAGGCAATGCAGAATGTCGCAGCAGCTCTGGATAATGCCGCAGCTTCTGCAGATGAAAATGGTATGATCTCCGCTGATTCTATTGCCGGACTTTCTGATGCACTTTACTCTTCTGTTACAGATCTGGAAGGTGTGGATGGTTCTTTCGCAGCACAGTATTCCAGTGAGATCAGCAACGCCGTAAGCAGTATGTCCTCTGAACTTTCTTCCAGGGTTTCTGAACTGAATTCCGCAGCTGAACAGATGAATGCAGTTGCAGGTCAGCTTTCTGACGGTGCTTCCACTTTAAGTAACGGCGCACAGAATATGTCTGCAGGTGCAGATCAGATGAATGCAGGTGCAGGTCAGATCCCAGATGTTTCCGGTAATGCATTCAGCTCTGTGACTGCTGCCGTAAAACAGCTCTATGCAGGTGCTCAGGCAGTAAATGCAGGAACTCAGTCTGTTTCTTCTGCACTGACTACACTGGAAAACAGCACAGCATCTTTCCCACAGGCAGCCGCAGGTGTGAAAGCATTAAATGACGGATTCAAAACTCTGACTTCCAATGACACAACACTTACAGACGGTGCTGCAAGCCTGAAATCAGCAGGTAAGAAACTTACTGCTGCTGTACCTCAGATTTCCTCAGGTGCTTCTCAGTTATCAGAAGGAGCCTCTACACTTAATGATGGAATCAAAGAGTACACGGATGGTGTGTCCACTCTCGCTTCTAACAATGAAGCACTGACAAGTGGAACCGGACAGCTTGCCGATGGTGCCAAAACCCTGGCAAGTGGCGCTGATACCCTCAGTAATGGCACAAAAACTCTGGCAAGTGGAACAGCGAAGCTGGTTGCCAATAATGATTCACTGACCAGCGGTGCCCGGAAACTTGCAGACGGTGCTTCCCAGATTCAGAATGGTTCCTCTCAGCTCTATGATGGTTCCAAAGAACTTGGAGATGGCATGACAAAATTAAAGGATGGATCCTCTACACTGTCATCCAGCCTCAGTGAAGGTGCAGATCAGGTAAAGAACACGAAATCCAGTGATACAACTGTCAGCATGTTCGCAACACCGATCGAAGATGAGGAAACCCAGATCACAACCGTAGAAAACAACGGTCATGCAATGGCACCATACATGATGTCTGTCGGTCTCTGGGTCGGTGCACTGGCCTTCTGCCTGATGTATCCTCTGACTACATACAAAGGCAAACTGAAATCAGGATTTGCATGGTGGGCAAGCAAAGCTTCCATTCTTTATCCGGTAGCAATCCTCCAGGGACTTCTCCTGATCATTCTGCTTCATGTATTCAATGGATTTACACCTATAGAGATGACAAAGACAGTATTATTTGCCTGCCTGACAGCAATGGCATTTACATCTATCATGTATTTCTTTAATATTACCTTTGGTAAGGTTGGAAGTTTCCTTATGCTGGTATTCATGGTAATCCAGCTTGCAGGCTCCGCTGGTACTTATCCGGTAGAAATTTCTCCGGAATTTGTATCCAAAATCCACTCTTATGTACCATTTACCTATACAGTAAATGCATTCAGAAGTACAATTGCAGGCGGCACAAGTATCCGTCAGTCAGTTTATGTACTGATCGGATTGATCGTAGTATTTACTCTGCTTACAATCCTGCAGTTTAATCATATGGCACATCAGCGTAAAGCGAACAAGGAAACACTTTATGACTGGTTAGAAGAAAAGGGACTGGCTTAAAAGCCAGTCCTTCTTATTTTTCCAGTCTTTTCTCTTGCATATATTGTGCCATTTCATCAGAAATATTGTCGATCAGATAATTCTTGCTGCTCTGACGTTTCTCATGCCATTGCTGGCGAATCTGGTTTTCTATAGCTTTTATTTCATCCCGAAGACCTCTGGCAGACATACGGTGAGCACCCTGTCCCATAATAATGATCTGTTCCAGTCCATCGGATGTTGCTACCGTTACCTGGTTTTCCCTGCCGATCTTATGAACCGTTTTCTCAATGTACTGATCCGCTGTCTCAGCTTCTTTGGTGTAGACTACATGAATGTTATGATAGGTGATCACTTCCTCTGCATGGCCCTCTATCTTGTAAGCGTCAAATACAAGAATTAACGTACATTTCTTAAAGCCCTGATAGTTGCTCAGAATATCCATCAGTTTTGTCTGTGCTGCATGGAGATTTGCATCTGCCAGCTCTTTTAAATCTTCCCAGGCATAGATGATGTTATAGCCATCTACAAGGAGATATTCTTTTTCTTTCTTCTTGGCAGAGGAACTGTTGCGGTAATAGCTGCCGTTGTCAGATTTTGAAGAAAATGTTCTCTTAAACTGTGGTTCTTTGTAACGCTTGACCGGCCCGAATGTGCGCTCGAAAATAGCTTTCAGCTCTTCTTCATCCTCATAGCTTCCTATGCCGGCATTCCTGGGTGGACGATAACCCGAATCTGTCTGATTGTTACTGTTCCTGTTTTTTCCCTGTCCTGCACTCTCTGAAACATAAGAAAATCCACTATCAGCTCCTGTTTCTCCATTTCCTGATCCGTATTTTTCTCCATCGGATATACGGCTGCTCAGTTCAGAGTCGCCCACTCCCTCCAGGTGCATATAATCCTCTACTTCATACCATGGCACCACAAATCCGGCTCCATGAGCACAGAATACAGAACCTGTGGGATTGTCCAGATCACGTTCGGAATCATATCCAAACTCCTCTACAATCTCATCCTGATTCTGACATGGGGCATATCCTTTCAGCGAACAGAATAATCTGCCACGTCCCTTTGTATAGGAAGTTACCTGTGTCTGATAATCTCGCATCATTGATACAGGTGCACTCCCCTTCAACACCATCATGTCATCCTCATCTGCTTCCGGCTGCTGGAAGGTTCCATTCATTTTCTGAATGTCAGTCATGGCACGCCCGATCATATCTCCCGGAATCTCAAGTCTGAACTCATAATATGGCTCAAGCAGAACGCTTTTTGCTTTCTTTAATCCCTGACGCACAGCCCGGTACGTTGCCTGCCGGAAATCGCCGCCCTCTGTGTGTTTCAGATGGGCTCGCCCTGTGATCAGCGTAATCTGCATATCCGTAATCGGAGAACCGGTCAGTACTCCCGGGTGTTCTCGTTCTTCCAGATGAGTCAGGATCAGTCGCTGCCAGTTACGGTCCAGCACATCCTCACTGCATGCAGTAAAAAACTGCAGTCCGCTTCCCGGCTCTCCGGGTTCCAGAAGCAAGTGTACTTCTGCATAATGACGCAGCGGCTCAAAATGACCTACACCTTCTACCGGCTCTGCGATTGTTTCTTTATATACGATATTTCCTGTGCCAAACTCTACTGCCACATGAAAACGCTCCCAGATCAGATGCTTTAATATCTCAATCTGAACCTCACCCATCAGCATGGCATGGATTTCTCCAAGCTGCTCGTTCCATACAATGTGAAGCTCCGGTTCCTCCTCTTCCAGCTCTTTGAGTTTCTTCAGCATCTGGTGAACATCACAGTCCTCGGGAAGCAGAATCCTGTAATTTAATACAGGTTCCAGAACCGGCATTTCGGATTCCCGTTCAATCCCAAAGCCCTGTCCCGGATGTGTCTGGGAAAGACCGGTTACTGCACAGATGGTTCCTGCAGGAGCCTCCTTTGCAAGCTCAAATTTCGCACCGGAATAGATACGGATCTGATCTGCCTTCTCTGTATCTGTGAGAAGTTCCTTCACCTTCAATGTTCCACCTGTGATTTTCATATAGCTTAAACGATTGCCCTGATCGTCTCTGGCAATCTTGAATACTTTTGCGCCAAACTCGGATGGATATTCTGGTGTCTCACAGTATTTTTCCAAACCATGGAGGAATTCTTCTACACCTGTCATTTTCAGCGCAGAGCCAAAGAAACATGGGAAAAGTTTTCGCTCTTTGATTACTTTTCGGATATCTGATGTTGATATTTCCTCTGTTTCCAGGTATTTTTCAAGCAGTTCCTCATCGCAGACAGAAACATCTTCCAGAAACTGAGACTGCAGATCTGATTTTTCCCAGGTGAAATCAACGCAATTATCACTTAATCGCTTCTTTAATTCTGCCAAAAGTTTCTCTTTATCAGTTCCGTCCTGATCCATTTTATTGATAAACAGGAACGTCGGGATCTGGTATCTTGCCAGAAGTCTCCATAAGGTCATGGTATGTCCCTGCACACCATCCGCTCCATTGATTACAAGGATGGCATAATCCAGAACCTGCAGTGTTCTCTCCATCTCCGCCGAGAAATCCACATGCCCCGGCGTATCCAGAAGAGTTATCCCCCTGTTTCCCAGTTCAAACTCCGCCTGCTTGGAAAAAATCGTAATTCCTCGTTCCCGTTCCAGGTTATAGGTGTCCAGATAAGCATCCTTATGATCCACCCGCCCCAGCTTACGAATCTTTCCAGTCAAATACAAAATCCCTTCCGACAACGTAGTCTTACCGGCATCTACGTGCGCAAGGATACCTACAACAAGTTTCTCCATAGTATATTTAAAAGCTCCTTTTTCTTTATGAATTGATATATAAGTATTGGCTTAAATAAAATTAATCGTTTGTATCAATTAAAGAACTATTTTAACATAAGAATCTATATAATTCCAATATGGTTCTACTTTAATAAGTGATCCGGCATTGAACGCATTGAGCGCAGTATTCTTTACATTCCAATATGGTTCTACTTTAATCGATAACACCATAGCTTTCTTTATATGTCTTACTCCACCTTTATATCCATTTTTTCATTTACCCATCCTCTGATAGTTTCTTCACTTTCGCAAAGAATCCTGGCTACCTTTTCAATTGAATCTCCCTCTTTAAAAAGGGAATTTGCAATTTTACGTTTTTCCTCTTCTCGTCCAATCTTTATCCCATCATTTTTTCCAGCTTCGTACTCAGCTTTCCTGAGTTTCCTTTTTTCCTCTTCCTCATTGTATTCAAATATACTCATAGCAACTACCTCCGCTCGATTCTTTTGCAGAAATTCTTTGAGAATTCCCTCCTGAATGCTTTCGCTCACTGCACGTTCTACTGCCGTATTCAGTTCCATTTCATTAGAATATCTGCGTACTTTATCAACATACTGAGCATATTCTCTTAGCGTCCGGCATTCTTCCATTAGTTTTTTATTATGCCCTACATTGATATTTAATGTGATGACCTTTAGTTCAAGATTTGGTTCTCCTGACATATTTTCATACGATTCTGACAGATAATCTACCCACCTATCTTTTTTTTCTCTGTTCCATTATAAAATACGATAAAATTCGGTGTGGGTATTCTCAGTCTTGTTGAGGTATACAAGGACTTCCAATCTACCATTTTCTGATATTCGCTGGAAATGTAGAATAAGTCTCTCAAAGGCATGTTCGGGTTATACGTAGACTGATGTTCATACAGAAACAGATTCGTATTTATAATAAACGCCAGATCATTCTTCATTCCCATATAGATTGCGTTCTCAAGTGTCACAATCTCTAATTGAGCAGCATCTGTATAAGAAGTTTCATTGATTGCATTATACAGCGACAACAGATTCTTTCTGTCTGAAAACAGCATACGGAAGACTGTATCTTTGTACTTACGGTTTGCAATTGCTGTGTTGCCTTTCAATCGGTTTCTTTTCACAATAATTTTTTTGTTCTTTCTTTTTGCCATTGGCAATACCTCCTGTTTTCCGCAGGAGTCAAAGAACATTTTGTGCTATTCTTATCACTTCTCAGCTCCTGCTTTTCATAATTAACTGGAATTAAAAGCATGGATTTCTGAATTGAGATTAGAATAATCAGACGGCAAAAATGCCTTGAAATATAAGAGAAATATGCTTTATACTTATGTTAGCATTACTTACTCTTATTTTCAAGGCATTTTATATTCTTTTTATTTTATAAATTATATGGGAGTTACTGTTCACACACCACTATTCTGCGAGGTGTTTTGGCATGAATATGCCAAAATCCCGAGACATACAAGCCAAAAT
>NZ_JAJDMI010000003.1:0-152281 GCF_020593505.1 Blautia sp. DFI.3.45 | reverse complement strand
ATGGATAATTCCTTACTGGATGTAAGGGATATTAACCATAAATATATTGTAGTAGAAAGAAAAAAATAGATTATTACTGAATTTGTTTACGGCCTATGTCGTAAAGTCCGTAGAAGGGAAAAGGACGACTGAAATTCAAAACGCAATATCCAGACTGGTAAAAGGCAAGACGGTTCTTATTATCGTTACGAATGTTTATACAAAAAGAAAGAACACGAATGCATGAACAGAAGGAAACGGAGAAGCCGCATTCTGAATATGTGCAAAGGAAAGCTTTGTGCCAGCTGATTTGTAAAAAACTTGAGGATATAGGAACAATCACTGTAAAATAGTATCAGGAAGTATTAAAAAATATCCTTTATTAAGTGAGCTGTATACATTAACCAAAGATTTTTGTAACGTTATATTCTCAAAAAATGCTGCAAAATTAGACGAATGGATCAATACAGCACAAAAATATGATATTCCTGAATTTCAAACATTTATAAACGGTGTAAAAAAGGACTTAACTGCTGTAAAAAACGGAATCATATATTCGTATAATAACGGCTTGCAGAAGGTAGTGTAAATAAAATCAAAGTTATAAAACGAATAATGTATGGCAGAAACAGTTTTGAATTATTGAAAGCGGAAGTGTTATGCAGAAGTGTTGGTATTCATTGGAATAATAATGGGGTATTTTAATCATCCATTATGGGAGCTTATATTTTCTATATTAGGAAATTCCGGGAGAAGTCCTGGAGCGCATTGGAGAACATCTTACCTTGACAAAGCGGACATACCGTGCCCTCGGACTTGCCTTGGCGAGGATGATGCCTTTACAGGAGACCTGTATGTTCAATGGAACTCAAAAGAATCTGTTTTGGAAAAAGATGAAACAGAATTGGATGCCATGAACATCAATGATCTGGAAAGATTATGGCTGTTTCTTTGTCCGGAATTTGAGTGCAAAGGAAACAGTGTATGCTATGTGGAACGGGTAGGTTAAAAAACACCCGATGCAATTCGGGGAAAAAGTGTCTTGTAAAGGTCATTCATTGATGCTAAGATAAAATAAACAAAAGCTTTTTCGAAAATTTCTTCATAACATAAAAAGAATAAAGTGGGAGGTGACAGCGAACGTGGCAGATGAAAAAATTGTGCCAGAGAACGGATTGGAAGTACGTTACGAAAGATATAAAGGTATTATTAAGAATTTTACACTCATGAGTGACATATTTATGAGAAATGTTTTCAAACAGAGAGAATGCCTGGAATATGTTCTGTAGGTCATTATGGAAAAACAGGATCTGCGAGTAATTGATCAGATCATCCAGAAGGATTATAAGAATCTGCAGGGACGATCCGCAATCATGGACTGTGTTGCCAGAGATTCCGAAGGCAAACAGTTTGATGTGGAGATCCAGCAGGATAATGAAGGTGCATCACCTAAGAGGGCACGTTACCATAGTGGTTTGATGGACATGAACACTTTGAATCCGGGTCAGGATTTTGATGAATTACCGGAAAGCTATGTGATCTTTATTACCAGGGATGACATCCTTGGGTATGGCTTTCCTATTTACCATATTGACAGGCATATCAAAGAAGCCGATGATAGCTTTCAGGACGAAGCACATATTATATATGTGAATTCCAGAAAACAGGAAGACACAGAACTTGGGAGACTTATGCATGATCTGCATTGTAAGAATGCTGATGAAATGCACAGTCCGGTTCTTGCAAAACGGGTACATGAATTAAAAGACACGCAGAAAGGGGTTGAGCTTATGTGCCATGAAATGGAGAAAATCTACAGCGAGGGAATGGAAAGTGGGGAATTAAAGGCCAAAAAAGAAACAGCTCTTTCTCTTGCAGAAATGGGTCTGTCTGTTGAAAAAATTGCAAAAGCTGTAAATCATAATGTGAATGAAGTCCAAAAATGGATTGATGAAAATCTATGTGCAATAAAATAAGGAACGCATTTATAAATGGGCAGGTCTGTTGGGCTTGCCCTGATTTATATAATATCGTGCTTAAGAGTAAATATCCAGTTATAATAGAGCAGTTATTCTGTATCAGAGTTGTAGAGACATCAGCCTTAAATATATTGTATTAGAAAAGGATAACATTATGCCATATATTAAAAACGTTGAACATGAAAAAGTTGTCAGAAGATGTCAGAAGGGGCAATTAAGCAGAATTTGTTGAGGAATAAAAGGAAATTGAAAAAGATATTAGAAAGAAAAGAAAAGAAAAAAGATGCTGGATAATCCTGAATTTGATTATCATGGAATCCTTTATCCATCGCTTAAAAAATGATGCGAAAAACTAAAGATAAGTAAAAATAGTGTAGTAAGCAAAAGTCATCGGAGCGGATGCAGCTTACAGGAAGCCTGAGAAAACAATGCGAACACTTATGAACAATAATACCTTCATGGTACGAATTGGGCGAAGAACCCTGATTGATAAGAAAAATTTCAGAAATGGATAGATCGGCAGTCTTGAAAGGTTTTTGGGGTTGTGTTAAAATTAAGTCCAGTGCCATGCATGATCATCTATTGTTATTAGAAAAAGGATGGTAATGTTATGGAAAAAAATCTAAAAGGAAAAGAAAGCTGATCTTGCTGATGAAATGAGATTTTAGGAAGAGGTTTAAATATTTGGAAAAAACAAGAAACACTGAAGAAGAAAAAAAAATGGGTCAAAAGTGGGTCAAAGAGGAACATAAAGCATCTACAAGCCGCGTAAATACAGGGTTTCCAGTTAACACAGGGAAATTATCACCGATGATGCAGGAATACTGCAAGACAAAGGAACAATATAAAGACTGCATTCTATTTTACCGTCTTGGAGATTTCTACGAGATGTTTTTTGATGATGCGTTGCTTGTCACCAAAGAGCTGGAGATCACCCTTACAGGAAAGGACTGTGGATTAGAGGAGAGGGCACCCATGTGTGGTGTCCCTTATCATGCTGCGGAAACTTACATCAACCGTCTGATCGAGCGGGGACATAAGGTAGCGATCTGTGAGCAGGTAGAGGATCCCAAAAAGGCCAAAGGACTGGTAAAACGTGAGGTTGTAAGGATCGTAACTCCCGGAACCACACTGGATGCGGCCTCTCTGGATGAGACGAAGAATAATTACCTGATGTCTATTGTGTCCATGGAAGAACATTTCGGATGTGCTATCGCAGATATCACTACAGGTGACTGTTTCCTTACTGAGGTGGATAAACCTCAGAAACTCCTGGATGAGATCAATAAATTTGTACCTGCGGAGATCATCTGTAATGATTCTTTTTATATGTCCAATATAGATACGGATGATTTGCAGAACCGTCTGGGAATCTGTGTTTTTTCCCTGGATTCCTGGTATTTCGATGACGAATTATGCCGCCGTACATTAAAGGAACATTTCCATGTGGGTTCTCTGGAAGGACTGGGTATCGGAGATTATGATTGCGGGATCATTGCAGCAGGAGCTCTTTTCCTTTATCTGAAGGAAACCCAGAAAACAGCATTGTCCCATATGGCAACGATCCGTCCTTATGCAGCAGAAAAATATATGCTTATCGACAGTTCCAGCCGCAGAAATCTGGAACTTGTGGAAACCCTGAGAGAGAAACAGAAAAGAGGTTCTCTTCTCTGGGTACTGGATAAGACAAAAACAGCAATGGGAGCCAGAACTCTCCGCAGTTATGTGGAACAGCCACTGATCGACAGAGATGAAATCGAACAACGTCTGGAAGCACTGGAAGAGTTAAATAAAAACGGAATGCTCCGGGATGAGATCAGGGAATATCTGGGACCTGTTTATGACCTGGAACGACTGATCAGCCGTATCAGCTATAAATCTGCGAATCCAAGAGATCTGATCGCATTTGCTTCTTCGCTGGAAATGCTTCCTTATATAAAACAGGTTTTAAAAGAATTTAAAACACCTCTGCTTCAGAAAATCTATGAGGATATGGATTCGCTGGAGGATGTGACAGATCTGATCAAACGTGCCATCGTGGAAGATCCGCCTCTTGCACAGAAGGATGGAGGCATTATTAAAGAGGGCTATAATGAAGATGTAGATAAATTCCGCCGTTCCAGGACAGATGGTAAGAAATGGCTTTCAGAACTGGAGGCCAAAGAGCGGGAGCGTACAGGCATCAAAACAATGAAGATCAAATATAATCGCGTATTTGGTTATTCACTGGAGATCACCAATACTTTTAAAGATCTGGTGCCGGATAATTATATCCGTAAACAGACGCTTACCAATGCAGAGCGATACATTACCCAGGAGTTAAAAGAACTGGAAGACCTGATCCTTGGGGCAGAGGATAAGCTGTATGCTCTGGAATATGAACTGTTCTGTGATGTGAGAGATGCAGTCGGGAAAGAAGTTATGCGGATCCAGAAGACTGCCAAGGCAGTGGCTGCACTGGATGTGTTTGCTTCTCTTGCACTGGTTGCGGAAAGAAATCATTTTGTACGTCCGAAGACAAATACAACAGGTGTGATAGATATTAAAAACGGCCGTCATCCTGTTGTGGAACAGATGATAGAGAACGATATGTTTATTGCGAATGATACATATCTGGATAACCATAAGAAAAGGGTATCCATTATCACAGGTCCGAACATGGCAGGTAAGTCTACCTACATGAGACAGACTGCCCTGATCGTACTGATGGCACAGATCGGAAGCTTTGTCCCTGCTGAAAAAGCAAACATTGGAATTGTTGACAGGATTTTCACCCGTGTGGGTGCCTCTGATGATCTGGCAAGTGGTCAGAGTACCTTTATGGTAGAGATGACAGAGGTTGCCAATATTTTGAGGAATGCAACTGCAAGAAGCCTTCTGATTCTTGACGAGATCGGACGTGGCACCAGTACATTTGACGGTCTTGCCATTGCCTGGGCTGTGATCGAGCATATCAGCAATACAAAGCTTTGTGGTGCAAAGACATTATTTGCCACCCATTATCATGAGCTTACTGAACTGGAGGGTAAAATTCCGGGAGTTAATAACTACTGTATTGCTGTCAAGGAAAAAGGGGACGATATTGTATTTCTGCGTAAGATCGTTCAGGGCGGCGCAGACAAAAGTTATGGTATCCAGGTTGCCAAGCTTGCCGGTGTTCCGGATTCTGTGATCCAGAGAGCAAAGGAACTGGTGGAGGAACTAAGTGATGCGGATATTACGGCAGCAGTAAAAGACCTGACATCTGCGAAAAAGAAAAAGCCTGTATACGATCAGATGGATATGGCACAGATGTCTCTGTTCGATACAGTTAAGGATAACGATATCATTGATGAGATAAAAGGTCTTGATATGGGGAATATGACTCCTATCGAGGCAATGAATACACTTTATAACCTGCAGAACAAGATTAAGAACAGATGGTGATAAAAGTTGAGAAAAATTGCAGTATTAGACCAGCAGACCATAGATAAGATCGCTGCCGGTGAGGTAGTGGAACGTCCGTCCTCCATTGTGAAGGAGCTTGTGGAAAATGCAATTGATGCAGGAGCAACTGCTGTAACAGTGGAGATCACAGACGGCGGCAAAAAGATGATACGTATCACAGATAATGGCGGGGGTATGGAAAGAGATCAGGTACCCCTGGCATTTTTGCGTCATGCCACCAGTAAGATTGAGAAGGTTGAGGATCTGGAACACATTGCGTCTCTTGGATTTCGCGGTGAGGCTTTGTCCAGTATTGCTGCTGTTGCACAGGTGGAACTGATCACAAAAACCCCATCTGCATTAAGCGGCGTCCGTTATGTGATCAACGGTGGTGTACAGGAGTCTTTAGAGGATATGGGAGCACCGGAAGGAACTACTTTCCTGGTGAGAAATCTTTTTTACAATACACCTGCTAGAAGCAAGTTCCTGAAATCAGATACTACGGAGGGAAATTATGTCAGCACTTTGATGGAGCAGCTGGCATTGTCCCATCCTGAGATTTCTTTTAAATATATCCAGAATAAACAGGTGAAGCTTCATACTTCCGGAAATTACAATGTGAAAGATGTGATTTATAATATATATGGAAGAGATATCACCAAAGCACTTCTTGAGGTATCCTACGAGAATGATTTCATGAAGATTGAGGGTTTTGTGGGAAAACCGGAGATTTCCAGAGGTAACCGTACCTTTGAGAATTATTATATTAACGGACGTTTTGTAAAGAACCGGATCATTGCAAAGGGGATAGAGGATGCCTATAAGGGTTTTCTCATGCAGCATAAGTTTCCCTTTGTTTCTCTTCATATTCAGATGGAGGGAAATGATCTGGATGTAAATGTGCATCCAAGCAAGATGGAGGTGCGGTTTGCAAGAGGAACAGAAGTTTATGATGCAGTTTACGAGACAGTCCACAAGGCTCTTACCACAAGAGAAATGATCCAGACAGTGCCTTTTGGAAAAGAAGAACCGATTAAAAAGCAGCAGCCTGTGGTAAAACCGGGGGATGTACCGGAGCCATTTGAAACCAGACGTCGGGCTGAAATTCCGGAGTATCGTCCACAGACTGTAAATACAGCTTCCAGGGTTTCTGAGCATACCGCACTACCACGAGGAACTGTTACAATGGCAGAACAGGCAGTGCGTGAACAGCAGATCTATCAGACTAGGGATCCTCTTACCAAGGCAGAGGAACAGCTTTTTGAGGGAACACTAAGCGATAAAAAGAATGAAGAACAACCGGTATTTTCAGAGACAAAGCAGGAAATTGCAGAACAGAAAACTGCAGAATATCTGAAGACTGCTGTGGATTCAGAAGGAAACAGAAAACAGATAGAACAAAACAAAAATGTAATATCAGAAGAAATCAGACCACAGCAGCTGGAATTATTTGAGGAGAAACTTCTTGCTCCTGAATCCCGAAGCCGTCATCAGCTGATCGGACAGATTTTTGATACTTACTGGCTTGTTCAGTTTGAGGATAAATTTTTTATTATCGACCAGCATGCGGCACATGAAAAGGTTTATTATGAGCGTTTCGTAAAAAGGTTTCGTGAGCAGACAGTAGAATCCCAGTATCTCAGTCCGCCGCTGATCGTATCCCTGAATCTTCAGGAAGAAGCTCTTCTTAAGGCTAACCGTAAATATTTCGAGGATTTTGGATTTGAGATTGAACCATTTGGCGGTAAGGAATACTGTATCAATGCAGTCCCGGCCAATCTGTACGGTCTTACGGAGGAAGAACTTTTTCTGGAAATGCTTGACAATCTTGCTTCTGAGAAGGATAAGGATCCACTTGGAATCTTTGCTTCCAGACTGGCCACCATGGCATGTAAGGCTGCGGTAAAGGGAAATCACCAGATGTCCGACCGGGAAGCAAATGCCTTGATCGATGAACTGCTCACACTGGAGAACCCCTATCACTGTCCTCATGGAAGACCGACGATTATTTCCATGACTAAAACAGAACTGGAAAAGAAATTTAAACGTATTGTATAGTTTATATAAAGGAGCTATTATGAAAAAGCCACTGATCGTTCTTACAGGACCGACGGCAGCAGGAAAAACCCATCTATCCATCGCTCTTGCGAAAGCAGTAAACGGAGAGATCATTTCTGCTGATTCCATGCAGGTCTACAAATATATGGATATTGGATCAGCTAAGATCCGGCCGGAGGAGATGCAGGGAGTAAAGCATTATCTGGTAGATGAACTGCTGCCTCAGGAAGAATTTCATATCGTGAAATTCCAGCAGATGGCAAAAGCTGCCATGAAAGAAATTTATGCCAAGGGGAAAATTCCTGTTCTGGTAGGAGGAACCGGATTTTATATACAGGCTATTACAAAGGATATTGATTTTACTCAGGCAGAGCAGGAAGACGGATACCGTCAGGAGCTGGAACAGCTTGCTGCAGAGAAGGGAAATGAATATCTGCACCAGATGCTTTTGGATGTTGATCCTGTCAGTGCCGGGGAAATCCACGCCAATAATGTAAAACGTGTGATCAGGGCACTGGAGTTTTATCATCAGAACCAGTCGCCGATCTCCGCACATAATCAGGAGCAGAAGGAACACGAAACCCCTTATAATCTGGCATATTTTGTGCTGAATGTACCAAGGGAACTTCTTTATAAACGGATTGATGACCGTATTGATGAGATGTTAAAAGAGGGACTCCTTGAGGAAGTGCAGAAGTTAAAAGATATGGGATACCACAGGGGGATGGTTTCCATGCAGGGACTTGGATATAAAGAAATCCTTGCATATCTGGATGGCGAGTATCCGTTAGAGGAAGCGGTCAGGATCCTGAAAAGAGATACCAGACATTTTGCAAAACGCCAGCTGACCTGGTTTCGCAGGGAGAAGGATACCATCTGGATGAATAAGGATGAATTTGACTATAATGAAGACAGAATCCTTGATGAAATGCTGAAGGTATGCAGGGACAGAGGAATTTTATAACCGAATTTTTCTTAAAAATCACTGATACAGAATAAGTGAAATTCAGAGATAAAATAAAGATAATAATGCAAACAGAAATGAGGACGAAACAAATTATGAAAGAAATGTACGCACAGCTTGGGATTTCTTCAGAGGTTTATGACTTTGGTCATAAGATTGAGGAATCTTTAAAAGAAAGATTTGAAAAATTTGATAAAACGGCAGAATATAACCAGATGAAGGTGCTTCTTGCCATGCAGAAAAATAAAGTAAGCGCAGAATGCTTCGGAAGTTCTTCCGGTTATGGATATGACGATATTGGCCGTGAAACACTTGAAAAGGTTTATGCAGATACTTTCCATACGGAAGCCTGTCTGGTACGCCCGCAGATCACATGCGGAACTCACGCGCTGGCCATTGCCTTATTCGGTAATCTCCGTCCGGGTGATGAACTTCTGGCACCTGCCGGAAAGCCTTACGATACTCTGGAAGAGGTGATCGGCATCCGCCCGTCAAAAGGTTCTCTCGCAGAATATGGAGTAAGTTACCGTCAGGTGGAACTGTTAGAAGACGGAACCTTTGATTATAACAGCATCCGTAAAGCAATCAATGAAAAGACACGTCTTGTGGAGATCCAGCGTTCCAAAGGATACCAGACACGTCCGTCTTTCTCTGTAAAGCAGATTGGAGAACTGATTTCTTTTGTAAAGAGTATTAAACCGGATGTGATCTGTATGGTGGATAACTGCTACGGTGAGTTTGTAGATACCATTGAGCCAAGTGATGTGGGAGCTGATATGATTGTTGGTTCTCTGATCAAAAATCCGGGCGGCGGACTTGCGCCTATCGGCGGTTATATTGCAGGTACTAAGGAGTGCGTGGAGAATGCTTCTTACAGAATGACCTGTCCCGGACTTGGCAGTGAGGTAGGCGCAACTCTGGGAGTCAACCGTTCTTTCTTCCAGGGATTTTTCCTTGCACCAATGGTTACCAAGGGTGCGTTAAAGGGAGCTGTGTTTGCGGCAAATATTTATGAGAAACTTGGATTCCCGGTAATCCCGGATTCCACAGAGCCACGTCAGGACATCATTCAGGCAGTAAGCCTTGGCACACCGGAAGGTCTGATCGCGTTCTGTAAGGGTATTCAGGCAGCAGCTCCGGTTGACAGTTATGTGGATCCGGAGCCATGGGATATGCCCGGATATGACAGTCAGGTTATCATGGCAGCAGGTGCTTTTGTGCAGGGTTCTTCTATCGAACTTTCTGCAGATGGTCCGATGAAGCCTCCATATGCAGTGTATTTTCAGGGAGGACTTACCTGGGAACATGCAAAACTGGGTGTTCTGATGTCCCTGCAGAAAATGGTTGATAAAGGACTTGTAACTTTATGAAAAAAAGACAGGTAGTGATCACAGGAGCAGGAGCCTGTGGACTGATGGCAGCGATCATGGCAGCCCGAAACGGGGCAGCAGTCACTGTTCTGGAACAGAACGAGAAACCCGGAAAGAAAATCTGTGCTACAGGAAACGGCAGATGTAATTTTTCCAATCTTGCAAGACCGGATGATGCATACAGAGGCGAACATCCGGAATTTGTCGAAGATGCACTCAGAGAGTTTTCTGTCCAGAATACCATTGAGTTTTTCAAAGAGATAGGAATCTATCCTTTAAACAGGAACGGCTATCTTTATCCGAGAAGCAATCAGGCGCAGAGTGTTGTAGATGTACTGTGTATGGAGGCTGCCAGTCTGGGTGTGAAAATAAAGACAAACGAACAGGTTACAGAAATAAAAACCGGGACAAATGAAAAGAATTTCCAAATCCTGACAAAAGGATGGCACTATGATGCAGATGCACTGATACTTGCCAATGGATCCCGGGCATCTTCTGTTTCAGGTTCAGACGGCAGCGGATATATGCTGGCAGAGAGCTTTCATCACCGCATTGTCCCGGTTTATCCGGCACTTACTGCCCTGAAGTGTAAAGGTTCTTCTTTTAAGGCATGGGCAGGCGTACGTACAGAAGGAGAGATTTCTCTTTTTACAGATGGGAAATTCTGTAAATCTGAACATGGCGAGCTACAGCTTACAGAATACGGAATCTCCGGAATCCCAGTGTTTCAGCTCAGCACTTATGCAGTACGTGCAGTCAGAGAAGGACATAAAGCAGAGCTCCGCATTAATTTCATGCCGGAGCTGTCAGAAGAAGAATTAAAGAAACTTATGTATGCACGAAAGAAGGCATGTCCCTATAAAAAAGAAAAAGAACTCCTGGTGGGACTTTTCCCGGAAAAGCTTATCAAAATCCTTATATCACAAAAACAACTGGTTTCTGCCATAAGGGAATTTCCTCTTGAAGTGCAGGATGGTATGTCATTTTCACAGGCACAGGTCTGCTCCGGGGGAGTAGATACCTCACAGGTAAATTCTCAAACCATGGAGTCAAAGCTCTGTAAGGGTCTGTATTTTGCAGGGGAGCTTCTGGATATTGACGGTACATGCGGCGGATATAATCTGCAATGGGCATGGAGCAGCGGCGCAGTGGCCGGCAAAAATGCAGCAAAGGAGGAGAAAAATTGATTCGAATTTCACAGTTGAAACTTCCGATCACACATACAAAGGCACAGCTCGAAAAAAAGATTGCAAAAACATTAAAAAATCCCGGAAACAGTTTTACTTACGAAATAAGAAAGCAATCTCTGGACTGCAGACACAAAAATGACAAAATCTTTGTATATACTGTAGATGTAACGATCAGAGATGAACAGAAACTCGCCAAAAAAGTTAACAATAACAACATTATGTTAATCAAAGAGAAACCATATGAATTTCCCTCTCCGGGTGAGACACCTCTTTTACATTCTCCCGTTATTGTGGGAAGTGGTCCTGCAGGGCTTTTCTGCGGATGGTATCTTGCGAAGGCCGGATATTGTCCAATAATACTTGAACGCGGAGAAGAGGCTGAGAAACGTCAGAAAACAGTAGAGAATTTCTGGAAAAATGGTGTTCTTGACCCTGAGTCCAATGTACAGTTCGGAGAGGGCGGCGCCGGCACCTTTTCCGACGGAAAGCTGAACACGCTGGTAAAAGATCCTTACGGACGTAATCATGAGGTACTGAAGCGTTTCGTAGCTGCCGGCGCACCGGAAGAAATTATTTATCAGCAGAAGCCACATCTGGGAACGGATGTGCTGGTTGGTATTGTTGAAAAAATGCGTCATGAAATCGAAGAAATGGGAGGAAAATTCTGCTTCCGTTCCAAGGTGACAGATCTGATTTTTGAGAACAATACATTAAAAGAAATTGAGATCAACAATGATAAGAGAATCCCTGCACAGGTCTGTGTACTGGCACCAGGACACAGTGCAAGAGATACTTTTGAAATGTTACAGAAACGTGGTGTTTATATGGAGCCAAAGTCATTTGCAGTGGGGTTGCGTATTGAACATCCTCAGGAAATGATCAATATGGATCTTTATGGAGAGCCTGAGAATGAATTACTTGGTGCAGCCAGCTATAAAGTAACCCATAAGTGTGCAAATGGCAGAGGTGTTTATTCTTTTTGTATGTGTCCGGGCGGATATGTTGTAAATGCATCCTCTGAACCCGGTCGTCTCGCAGTGAACGGAATGAGCTATCAGGCACGTGATTCCAGAAATGCAAACAGTGCCATGATCGTCACAGTCACACCAGAAGATTTCCCGGATAAAGGAGTTCTTGGCGGCGTAGAATTCCAGCGTGATCTGGAGAAAAAAGCATGGGAGCTCGGAAAAGGAAAAATTCCTGTTCAGCTGTTTGGTGATTTTTGCAAAAATCAGGCAAGTGAAGCATTAGGAGAGGTTACTCCCTGTATGAAGGGAGAATATATACTGACAAATGTACGCTCTGTTCTGCCAAAAGCAGTAGGCGATTCTATTGAAGAAGGTGTCATAGCCTTCGGAAAACGAATTTCCGGATTTGACAGAGAGGATGCACTGCTCAGTGGCATTGAAAGCCGTACTTCTTCCCCTGTAAGGATCGTACGTGATCAGGAGCTCACAGCAAATATGGCGGGAATTTATCCATGTGGCGAAGGTGCAGGTTACGCAGGCGGAATCACAAGTGCTGCCATGGATGGAATCAAAGTTGCTGAGACTGTATGCCGAAAATATGCGGCTATAAAAAATAATTGATCTCTTAAGCGGGATATTACCGATAACCAGTAACCCAGTAACGTTACTGTTCACTCCGTTCACAGTAACGTAGCCAAAATTCATTCCAGATTGCCTGCGGCAATGGAATTTTGGCTTGTATGTCTCGGGATTTTGGCGTATTCATGCCAAAACACCTCGCGGGACAGTGGTGTGTGAACAGTAACCCAGTAACTATAAAGTTCACATAAAAATCAGAGAGGAGAGTGTACATCTCTCCTCTTTTATGCTAGAATATAATTTGCAATTTGCCCAGAGGCTTTAGAGAGCACAGGCAGACTTATGAATAATGCAAATAATATTATGAAGCAGCTTCCCAGGGAACAGCGGCCGTATGAGAAATGCTTTATGCAGGGTGAGGGTTCATTAAATGACACTGAACTGCTGGCAGTAATCCTGCGCAGCGGCACTTCAGGAAAGAATTCACTGGCACTTGCACAGGAGATCCTGAAATTTATGGAGTCGTCCTCCTATCCCGGCCTTATGGGGCTTATGCATGTATCTGTACAGGATCTTATGAAGATTCATGGAATCGGACAGGTAAAAGCAGTACAGTTAAAATGCATTGGAGAACTTTCCAAAAGAATTGCCAAGGCTGCTGCCAGACCGCAGATAGTTATGAACAATCCCTCCTCCATAGCAGCTTATTATATGGAAGAACTCCGCCATGAAGAGCAGGAACTGGTGATCTGTATGATGTCAGATGTGAAAGGACATTTTCTGGGAGATAAGATACTGACCCGGGGAACTGCAACCGGTTCGCTGGTAACACCAAGGGAAATCTTCATGGAAGCCCTGCGCCGCCATGCAGTCAGTCTGATATTGATACACAATCATCCAAGTGGTGATCCTACACCAAGTCCGGATGACTTACAGATCACAGCCAGGATTTATCAGGCGGGGGAACTGCTGGGAATACATCTGCTGGATCATATTGTGATCGGGGATCAGAGATACTGCAGCTTCAGAGAAGAAGGATTATGGAATACATGTACAGAATAAGGCAACAACAAAGGGGCAGAATATGCTATTTGAGAAAACATATGGAATAGATTTGGGAAGCAGTTCCGTAAAAGTCTATTCTTTTTTCAGAAACAAAACTTATATCGAGAAAAATATGATCGCGTCCAAGGGACACACGATCATTGCAATGGGAAATGAAGCATACGATATGTTTGAGAAATCCCCCACAGATATTACGGTTACTTCGCCAATGACATTTGGCATGATCGCTAATCTGGAACTTCAGGAGATTGTTCTTTACAGTATGATCCGAAAGATCGATCATATCCTGGGATTTGGCGCAACAATGTATTTTACTGTTCCTCTGGATATGACTGCGGTTGAGAAACGGGCATATTTTCATGTGGCGAATGGTCACTGGTTAAAGAAAAATCGCGTATTTATGGTAGAGGCACCCATTGCAGATGCCATTGCCATGGGTGTCAATCTGGAAGATCCGGAAGGAAATATGATCGTAAATATCGGTGCACAGAGTACAGAAGTATCGATCATCACCGGAGGAAAGATCATTATCAGCAGGAAAATACCGCTGGGAGGCAGACAGATGAATGAATCTGTCTGCAGTGAAATACGTAAAAGATATAATCTGCAGATTGGCACAAGGACTGCCAAGAGGCTTAAGATGGTCATGGGACGCCTCAGTGATCCGAAAAAGGAAGTACGTAAGGTTGTAGGAATTGACTGTATTTCCGGACTGCCAAGAGAAGAAATCATTTCTTCTTATGTGGTAAATGACGGTATCATGAACTGTCTGAATGAGATTGCGGCAGAGATGAAAACATTTCTGGAGCGAATTCCTCCCCAGATTTCCTACCATATTGCGAAACAGGGGATTTACATAACCGGAGGCAGTACCAGACTTCCTTATATTGATAAATACCTTGCCAGTTATACAGGATTCACCTTTAATCTGTCAGATTTTTATGAAACCTCGGCAGTTACAGGTCTGGAGAAAATAATCAGAAATAAAGAACTGCGTGAATGGGCAGTACCGGTTACGCAGAGAAAACTATAATTTTTAGGGGTGCATCAATGAAAAACCTGAAAAAGAAAGTACATTTTAGGATTAAATTAAAAAGTAAACATCTTCTGGTCATTATGTCGATTTTCTGCGTCAGCTGTATTGCTGCCACTTTTTCATCCGGCGTAACCACTGCACCGCTGCAGGATGCCGCCGGGATACTGATCGTTCCATTTGAAAACAGCATCAATCGGATCAGTTCAGTTCTGAAAGGAATGCAGGACCGTATGCGTGATAAAGAAGAAATCCTCAGTGAGAACGAAAATTTAAAGGCACAGATAGACAGTCTCACAGAACAGAACAATAAACTGATCCAGGATCAGACAGAATATGTAAGATTACAGCAGATGTATAATCTTGACCAGCAGTATACCGAATATCCAAAGATTGCTGCAGAAATCATATCCAAAGATCCGGGCAACTGGTATGATACCTTTATGATCAACCGGGGATCTGCAGACGGCATTCGTGTGGATAATAATGTACTTGCAGATAAAGGTCTGGTCGGGATCGTGACAGAGGTCGGAACTCACTGGGCGACTGTACGTTCCATTATCGATGACAGCAGCAATGTCAGTGCCATGACTGTCAGCACACAGGATAACTGTGTGGTGGAAGGAGATCTGGAACTCATCGATGAGGGTAAATTAAGCTTCAGCCAGTTGTATGACCAGAATAATAAAGTAACAGTGGGGGAACGCATCGTTACCTCCAATATCAGTGAGAAATATGTAGAGGGACTGTTTATCGGATACGTCAGTGAGGTGGAACAAAACAGCAACAATCTGACCAAAACAGGTACCATTGTCACACCTGTAGATTTCCAGCATCTGAAAAATGTACTTGTCATTACAGTAAATAAACAGGATTCTGTTAATGACAATGCTCAGGCAGCTCAGGAGGCGACTGCAAATGAAGAGTAAGATAGCGTTATTTTTTATGATCCTGATCAGTTTTCTTCTTCAGTGTACTCTTCTTCATGTGATATCCATCGGTTCTATCACGCCGAATCTGATCCTGATCCTGTGTATATCCATGGGGCTGATGCGCGGAAGAAAAAGTGGACTGTGGACAGGATTTTTCTGTGGATTTCTGGTAGACATGTTCTATGGCTCTGTGTTTGGTTTCTACGCTCTGATCTATATGTATATTGGCTTTTTAAGCGGATATGCCCACAGGATCTGCTATGATGATGACATAAAGGTTCCGGTTATGCTTGCAGGTATCGGGGATTTACTGTACGGACTTTCTGTCTATGCATTGCAGTTTCTGCTCAGGGGACGTCTGGGGCTCGGAACCTATTTATACCGGATTATTTTACCGGAGATTTTTTATACAGTGATCCTTACACTGATTGTTTACCGGGTATTTCATTATATTAATTATCATTTCATGAAGAATCCATCAATGAAGGAAAGTGAGTCTATTTGGGTACTAAAATAAAAAGATTTTTTAAAAAGATACGAATAAAACGTACCACAGTACTGGTACTGGTTTTTGTATTTATGTCAGCCACTCTGGTCCGTCAGCTTTTTGAACTGCAGATCATCCAGGGAGAGGCTTATATCAGCAAATTTGAATCAAGAACAACAAAAAAACGTGTGATCAAAAGTACGCGTGGCAATATCTATGACAGAAATGGTGAGGAGCTGGCAACAAATGTGCTGGCTTATTCTGTTACCTTTGAGGATAATGGAACTTATGATTCTACCAGAGAAAAGAATCTTACACTGAACGGGATTGCCTATAAAGTCCTGAAAATCCTTGAGTCCAACGGGGATTCCATCAGTACCGGCTTCCATATTGTTTTGGATGAGAGCGGGAATTATGCTTTTGATGTTGATGAGGGATTTACTCTGAACCGTTTTCGTGCGGATATTTACGGAGAACCGTTGATTGATAACCTGACAAAAAAACAGAAAAATGCCACTGCAGATCAGATGATCGAGTTTATGAGCGGAAAAGAGGGATTTTCCATTGTTCTTTACGGCGATAATGCTTATACCAAAGAAGAACTGACATCCCATGGACTTCCGGAGAGCCTGTCAAAGCAGGATATACTTGAGCTTTCCAAAATCCGCTATGCACTGAGCACTAACAGTTTCAAGAAGTACATGGCCGTTACGATTGCTTCAAATATAAGCGAAAAATCTGTAGCTGCAATCAGGGAAAATCAGCCGGAGCTTCAGGGAATTGACATTGTAGAGGATTCTGTCCGCAAATACATTGATGATGCAAGCATGGGACCAATTCTTGGTTATACGGGACAGGCTTCTTCAGAAGAGCTTGAAGAACTGAGACAGAAGAATCCTGATTATTCAAATGATGCGATCATCGGTAAATCGGGAATTGAGAAATATATGGAAACATCTCTTCAGGGAACAGACGGTGAAGAAACTGTCACTGTCGATAACCTTGGCAAAGTACTTAAGATTGACGACAGCACTAGAGTAGAACCTGTCGCAGGTAATGACACCTATCTTACCATAGACAGCAGCTGGCAGTCCGCTATCTACCAGATCCTGAAACAGAGAGTTGCCGGAATCCTTTTATCCAAGATTGAAGCATCCAAAACCTATGATTTCAGTGTAAATGATGCTGCACAGATTAAAATACCGATCTATGATGTATATAATGCCCTGATTGCCAACAGTGTCATCGATATCAATAAATTCAGTGATGCCAACGCTTCCGATACAGAAAAAAAATTATATGCCAAATTTCAACAGAAACAGCAACAGGTTTTTGATACAATAACTAACAGGCTGACAGCTGAGAATCCACCGGCCGTAAAAGATGAAGATGATCAGATCCAGGAATACCTTACTTATATCTGTGATGATCTTCTCAGAGATACGCTGGGGGTTATCTCAAAGAATGCCATTGATACCTCTGACAGTACTTATCAGAAATGGACAACCGATAAAGATATCAGTCTGAAAGATTATCTGACATATGCGGCAAGTCAGAACTGGATCGATATTTCCAAATTTTCTACAGAAGGAGATTATCTGGATTCCGATGAAGTATATCAGGCTCTTACAGATTATCTGATCGATTATCTTAAAAAAGACACCAATTTCTCAAAACTTCTATATAAGTATATGCTTCAGGAGGACACCATTTCCGGAAGCGAGATCTGTCTGGTGCTGTATGAACAGGGAGTTTTATCAAAAGATGATGGCAGTTACGAGGCACTGGCCTCCGGCTCCATGACAGCTTATGACTTTATGATCAATAAAATTTATACTCTCGAAATAGAACCTGCACAGCTTGCGCTGGAGCCATGTTCTGCTTCTGCAGTAATCACAGATGTCAAAACAGGGGATGTTCTTGCATGCGTATCCTACCCGGGATATGACAATAACCGTCTGGTAAATAACATGGATACGGATTATTATGCGAAATTATCTACAGATAAATCCAGTCCGTTTTTCAATAAAGCAACCCAGCAGACAGCAGCACCGGGTTCTACATTTAAGATTCTGTCTACAATTGCCGGAATGTCTGAAGGAGTGATCGATGACGGAACATACATTAACTGTACCGGCTCCTTTGATCTTGTAACACCTCCGATCAACTGCTGGAACAAACAGGGACATGGAGAGATCGAGATCAGGGAGGCGATTGAGCAGTCCTGTAACTATTATTTCAACATGGTTGGTTTTAAACTTGGTCAGGATGCAGACGGAAACTTTTCAGAAAACCGAAGCCTGAGTGTACTGCAAAAATATGCTTCAGAGATTGGTCTGGATAAGAAAACAGGTATCGAGATCACAGAATCCGCACCTCATGTGTCAGATTCCTACGCAGTCCCGTCTTATATCGGACAGGGTACCAATGCTTATACCACCAGTCAGCTGGCACGTTATGCAACAGCGATCGCTACCAGTGGAAATGTTTATGATCTGACTTTACTTGACAGACAGACAGATTCCAAGGGTAATACTTTAAAAAAATATGAGCCGGATATCATTAATACAGTTGATGTATCACAGAATGTGTGGGATGATATTCACGACGGAATGTACCGGGTAGTACAGACTCACAGACAGTTTGACGGACTTGGCATGGATGTGGCAGGTAAAACCGGTACAGCCGAGGTAAATGTTTATCATCCAAACCATGGTATGTTTGTGGGATATGCCCCGGCTTCAGATCCTGAATATGCGATTGCAGTGCGTATTGAGAATGGATATACTTCCGGTAATGCGTGTCTTGCAGCTGATGATATTTTTAAATATATCTTTGAATTAACTGATGAAAAGTCTATTCTTACCGGTGTTGCGGCAAGTGATACCAGTGACACTTCGAATGACTGAAACTACCATACAGGAGAATACCAGAAGAATGGAAATTTTTTCAGGGAGGAAATTGTAACTATGAGTGAAGTCATTGTGATTACTTCCGGCAAAGGCGGAGTAGGAAAAACCACAACTGTCGCCAATATCGGAACAGGTCTGGCTATGCTGGGCAAAAAAGTTGTTGTGGTTGATACAGATATCGGTCTGCGGAATCTGGATGTTGTTCTGGGCCTGGAGAACAGGATTGTCTATAATCTGGTGGATGTCATTAACGGAAGCTGCCGTCTGCGACAGGCTCTGATCAAGGATAAAAGACATCCGGAATTATGTCTTCTGCCATCTGCGCAGACAAAAGACAAATCCGCTGTGTCTCCGGAACAGATGATAAAACTGACCGACGATCTGAGAGAACAGTTTGATTATATTCTTCTGGACTGTCCGGCAGGAATTGAACAGGGATTTAAAAATGCGATCGCAGGTGCTGATAAAGCCCTGGTAGTTACCACGCCGGAGGTTTCTGCGATACGTGATGCAGATCGGATCATCGGACTCCTGGAAGCCAACGAGATCAGAGATATCAGCCTGATCATCAATCGCCTGCGGCCGGATATGATTGCAAGAGGTGATATGATGTCCGTAGATGATGTAACGGATATCCTTGCTGTTGATCTGATCGGAACAATTCTGGATGATGAACAGATTGTGATTGCCACAAATCAGGGGGAGCCTCTTTCCGGGAAATCTTCTCAGGCAGAAGAAGAATACATGAATATCTGTAAACGCCTTTTAGGTGAAGAGATTCCGTTTGCAGACATTAACAGGAAGCAGGGGTTATTAAGAAAAATAGGTAGTTTTTTCAAAAAGTAGCCTGTATTTATAAGGGGGAATCTGTGTGAAAGCTTTTTTTAAAGAAAAGAAGCGTTCAGCCGGATATGCAAGAGACCGCATGAAGCTTCTGCTGATCTCGGAACGTATCGACTGCTCTCCACAGATGATGAAAATGTTGCGGAATGATATGATACATACCGTAAAAAAATACCTTACTATTGATGAAGAACAGGTAAAAATCCAGATTACGCAGGAACCTGCAGTACTCCATGCGTATATTCCTGTTTTAAACAAAAAGGATAACCGTTTGGTATCTTCACAGTTACTAAAAAGGACAGATAAATTATGTTAAAGCAATATAAATTAAGATTTTACAATTTCAGACTGATCATTTTCCTGCTGGCGATCAGCCTGATAGGAGTTACACTGGTAGGCACAGCAGCATCGGACCTGCGATCAAAGCAGTTTGCCGGAGTAATACTTGGACTTATTGTCATGCTGATCCTTTCTTTGCTGGATTACTCATGGATCATGAACTTTCAGTGGATCATGTATGGATTTAATATTATCATGCTGATCGTTGTGCGTATTGCGGGTGACAGTGCCAACGGTGCTGCCAGATGGATCGGTATCGGATCTTTCCGATTTCAGCCGACAGAATTATCAAAGATTATCCTGATCGTATTCTTTGCAAAATTTTTTATGGATCATGAGGAAACACTGAATACACTTAAAACGCTGGCATTATCCGGCGTGTTACTGGCAGTACCTCTGTTCCTGATCCTGGAACAGCCGGACCTGAAAAATACAATTACTGTTGTAGTAATTTTCTGTATTATGATCTATATTGCAGGTTTAAGCTATAAGATCATCGGAGGAGCACTGCTTATTGCTGTTCCATTGACCATTATTTTTTTATCAATTGTTGTCCAGCCGGATCAGAAACTGCTCAAGGATTACCAGAGAAGCCGTATCATGTCTTTTTTGTATCCGGAAAACGAAGAATACTCGGATGATATTGAACAGCAGAATAACTCTAAAACTGCAATTGCTTCAGGGGAACTGGTTGGTAAGAAATTAAGCGGTGATGACAGTACAACTTCTGTAAATCAGGGAAACTTCGTGGCAGAGAATCAGACAGACTTTATTTTTGCTGTTGCAGGTGAAGAGTACGGATTTATTGGATGCGTGATAATTGTATTGCTACTTTTGGCAATTGCCTTTGAATGTATCCGGATGAGTCTTCGGGCAAAAGATTTGTCAGGAAAGGTTCTTTGCTGTGGAATCGGCGGCCTGATCGCACTACAGAGCTTCATTAATATCTGTGTTGCAACAGGTCTTGCGCCTAATACGGGAACTCCCCTTCCTTTTGTAAGCTATGGACTGACTTCGCTGGTAAGTCTGTATATTGGTATGGGGCTTGTACTCAATGTAGGACTTCAGAGCAGCACATACAATAAAGAAATTATTCAAAAAGAAATTGACAGAAGAGAGGATTACTTATGAGAACAAAAAAGAAATCTTCCGGTAAAATACCGGAAAAGAAATCTGCTGTTCCATACAAATCTACAGCTCCGCACAGACACAAACCTTCCAGACCGCTTCAGACAGTCAAACTGCCGAAATCGCAGATGCCATCCAGACAAACAGAGGAGCATCAGGCTTTGCTACGTACAAAATATCATAAAAAGCGTCAGAGATTAAAACATATATTCAGGATTCTGGTTGGTGTATTTGTGATTCTTGCAGCTGCCGGCGGTGTTTTTTACGGATGGAATATATTAAGCGGAAATTATTTTGGTACTCCTGAACAGGCTTTTGATTCTTCTGAAGTTTTCACAAATGCCCTTGCAGCTAAGGAAAATATGAGAACAGAATCTTTCGCCCAGAAATTATGCGTTTCCCCCAAAGGAAATGTTGATCGTATTAAGAATGCCCAGCTGGAAGATGGACAGAAAGGGCTACTGTTCAGTCTGAGCAATCATAAAGTACTGTATGCAAACGGCATTTATGATAAGGTGTATCCTGCAAGTATTACCAAGATCATGACAGCAATGCTTGCATTACAAAGTGGAAAACTGAATGACACTGTCACGATCACTCAGGATAATGTTACACTGGAGGATGGATCACAGGTCTGCGGATTTGTGGCCGGCGATCAGGTTACCCTTGATCAGCTTCTCCACTGTCTGCTTGTATATTCCGGCAATGATGCAGCTTCTGCCATTGCGGAATATGTTGGAGGCAATACAGAGAACTTCGTACAGATGATGAATGATTATGCCGCAAAGCTTGGATGTACAGGAACACATTTTTCCAATCCACATGGACTGCAGGATGAAAATCACTATACAACACCATATGATATTTATCTGATGCTGAATGAAGCATTCACCTACCCTGAATTTACAGAAATTACAGAGTTGCCGTCTTATACAGTAACCTATACAGGCTCAGACGGAACTGAAAAAAGCACCACGCTTACCGCAACAGACCATTATCTTACCGGAGAGGCAACAGCCCCAAAAGATGTTACAATTCTCGGTGGTAAAACCGGAACAACAGAAGTAGCCGGCAATTGTCTTGCAATCCTTACACAGAATGCATACGGAAAAACTTTTGTTTCAATTGTAATGGGAGCTGCTACGAAAGAACTTCTGTATCAGGAGATGAATTCACTGCTTCAGAATATCAACAGTTAGTCAATATAAAACGGATACAGTTATCATTAATTGTATCCGTTTTATGTTATAGAAAATTCTCCGCAATGTTTTTATAACACCTATAACATAATAAAGTCTTCCGACAGGGGTCGTACAAGACCATCCACTTTGCTGTTACAAGAATTCCGGTTACATAAAAGAACGAGGTGAAAGATCATGAATAACAATTGTATTACAACATACACAGGCAGACATATAGATCCATTACATCCGGATCCGGATATGATCTGTATCGAAGATATTGCACATGCCTTATCTTTGATCTGCCGCGGAAACGGACAGGTAAAAACTTTTTTTTCAGTAGGTCAGCATTGCATCAACTGTGCCAGAGAAGCCCTTGCGCGAGGATATTCCAGGCGTGTGGCATTTGCCTGCCTTCTGCACGATGCCAGCGAATGCTATTTATCTGATGTGCCAAGACCATTCAAGAAAACCCTCTCAGGATATAAAGAGCAGGAGAAAAATCTGCTGGATCTGATCTATCAGAAATATCTTGGGAGCCCATTAAACGCAAAAGAAGAACAATTATTAAAAGAAATCGATGATGCTATGCTCTGGTTTGACCTTACATACCTGCTAAATGACCCCCAGGAAAGGGAAGCACCGGAAATTCATATTACAATAGATTATACGGTACGGGCTTTCGAGGAAACAGAAAAGGAATACCTGGAATTGTATAGCTTTTTTACCCATTGAAAAAAATAAATATCTCGGGATTTTGGCATGAATATGCCAAAACACCTCGCGGGACAGTGGTGTGTGAACAGTAACATATTTTCAACAAAATTTCACAAAAAAATATAAATACCACTTGTGTTTTTGAATAATATGCATATAATATCACATTTACGATTTTATCCCGTAAAATCAAGGGAAAACAGGTGTTAAACAGGTATAAATACACCAAATTTACACCACAGAATATAGCATTACATCTATAACAATACAAGAACATTTAAACATCTGAATAAGTCCATGTACTTTTATAACAATAGGTACGTGGGCTTATTTTAGTGCTTAAAAATATTATCAAAGAAATGGTGATTTCATAGAACAAAAGCAAGGAGGAAAAGACGATGAACAAAACAATATATGAAGCAGAATTTACCAAAATGGTACATGATAAAATGAGAGAAGCTAATAGATTCAAAGAATATGAGAGAATACCAAAAAATAGGATAGGTGGAGACTACTGGAATACATACTGGACAATCCGTTATATGCTTCACACTATAGAGGATATTTTGGCTAAGGGAGATAAACTGGTATTATTAGGATTTTTCACTGTAGAACCTAAATTTTATAAAGAAAAAAAACATGTTCTGGAATGGAAAGAACAGGCAAAAATGTGTATGAGATTCCAGAAAGATATAAGGCAAAGTTTAAATCTGGTACTGTGTTAAATCGTGCTTGCGAAGCGTATGGAGATTATCTCAAATGGGAAGAACCTGATGTGATGGGATTTTAAGGGTAGGTTCAAATTTCTGTCGGTTTAGAAACGCATCAGACAACGGAAAAATGCGATAAATTCGTTGTTTAAAAACCGAAGTCAGTTGTTTAGAAACAGGAACGGAAGTAATATTTAGTTTACTTCTATAGACAGGACGGAGGGCTTTTTCATAAGACTTCCGTTATCCTGCTTATAATAACGGAAGGGAACTAATACAGTCATCCGTATAACCATAACCATCCCTCACAGAATCAATTCTATGCTGAAAATCCTTATATATAACCTTAAATTTCCAACGAAAACCATCTACCCTAACAACTTTACCCTTAAAGCATTATCGTTGAAATTTGATGGTTAGTTCATTAATATATTGTGTAGAAACGAGTATAAGATGTCTGCTGCCGATGCAGATATTTATATAAGGATGGAAAAGATATAATTCTTGAAATAATGCATAGTATTGACAATGCATTGCATAAGCTATATAATGATAATATAAATAGATTAGAAAGCAGGTGGATTTATGGCAAATGTATCAATTAGAATGGATGATAATTTAAAGAAACAAGCAGAAGATCTTTTCAATGATTTAGGTATGAATCTGACAACTGCATTCACAATTTTTGTAAAACAGGCAATCAGAGAACAGGGAATACCGTTTGAGATTACCAGAGAAATACCAAACAGTGAAACAATATCAGCAATTAATGAAGTGCAGCAGATGAAACAGAATCCTTCTCTTGGAAAAGCATATACAGATGTGGACAAGATGATGGAGGAATTATTAGCATGAAATATACGGTTAAGCCGACCAGTAAGTTTCAAAAAGACTTAAAACGTATTCAGAAACGTGGATACGATATGAGATTAATGACTGATATCATCAAAAAATTGGCAAATGGTGAAATATTACCGCCGAAGAATCGAGATCATAATCTTTCAGGAAATTATAGTAATTGCAGAGAATGTCATATTGCTCCTGATTGGTTGTTGATTTATGAAGTCTATGAAGATGAACTATTCCTATATTTGACAAGAACTGGAAGTCATAGTGATTTGTTTTGATTAAAATAATAGGACTATAACAATATGAACGAATATTTTCCAACAGTAGTACAGGTGATACCATTGGATAATTTTCATGTACAGGTATTCTTTGATGACGGTAAGATTGTAGACTATGATGCTACAGAAGATTTGAAAGCAGAAATATTTAAGCCATTAAGAGATATTGATGCATTTAAGGAAGCTTGTACCGTTATGAATGGTACTCTTGCATGGGATCTTTCTGGCAACAGAGATGAATCCAGTTGTATTGACATTGATCCATTTACTGTATATGAGTTAGAATCCATTAATAATCTGATTGCTTGAATAATGTGATCACAATTTAATATGAGCAGTATGAAAGTCCTCGGGAGTTAATCCTGGGGGCTTTTCAAAATTAAGATTTAATAATCAGAAGAATTGCTATATTTTTCTAGCAATAATGAGAATTCTTTAAAAAATTTGCGCCTATTATAATTGGGTAAATCGTATAATGGCGCTGATAATATAGCCATCATTAGTCCAGAATCTTCTACTAATTTATGTAGCATTTTATCGATTACTTCACAAGAATATGCTGATTTTCTTGTAAAACATGCCAATGAACTTGATCCATATCTGATACTGATAAAGCCTTCTGAAATCAGAGGTGACGAAGAGTATGTTTGCAAAGTCCTCAGAATGATTGTGAATCAGTCAATTAAACTTGATAAAGAGATTGAGATTCCATCACGTAAATATGTAGTGGAACTTTAAGACACACAGAGAAATATATATCAATATCAGTGGATGGAGTTGCATCTGTCCACTGAGAGAAAGGAGAGCTATGTATTATGAATGATAATAAAATGATTACTCAGTCAAGAATTATTGAAGAGTATGGATGGACGAAAAGTTTAATCAGTAAATTTCTTCCAGATCCAGTATTGAAAGCGAATCCTCATTATAGAAAGGCTGCTCCTATGAGATTGTGGGATGAAGATACCGTTAAGCAGGTAATGACAACATCAGAATTTCAAGATGCTATGGAGAAAGCTAATAAGCGTAAGAAATCAGCAAGTAAAGCAGTCGAAACTAAGTATAGCAATATGAATCATAGTGTTCAGTTGTTTATAGATTCAATTACTATAAAAGTTTTATCGGATGAAGAATTAAAGACTAAGGCACTAAAAGCAAAACAAGAGTGGTATCAATGTCATCCATGTTCTTTAAATGGTGATTGGATTGATGAGCCATATATGAAAAATGCTTATACAGCCAATGAAGAAACTATCAATCGTTGGATTGTAAACTATATCAGACATAATTTGGTAAGTTATGATAATTTTCTTGGCAGTATTGATGGAAAAGTAGGATCAGTAGAAGCTTATCCAGAAGTTAAAATTGCGGTACTTGAAAAAATTGCTAATACATATCCGAAATATAAGGATGAATGTGAGAGACAGATATTTTTTGTTGATTTCAATGCGGATAGATAAAAGGAGAATCAATTCATATGAATGAAAAATTTCGGACAATTGGATTAGATACGGAAGATAAAATTACAGAGTTCATTGATTATATTGATGATTTGGAAGATACCGAAGAAATTAAAAGTGATGTTTATGGATTCTTTGAGGAAGAGTCATCGTACAATGAGAATCATATACCTGCTTATGTTGTAATGACAAAATATAAAGGCAAATATATCGTTTGGGTTGAAGATCAATGCTGCGATTTTGCTATAAGTTATCCACCATATAATTTGTGCGATATATTTTCAACCTATGATGAAGCTAACGAATATTATAAGTCATTGGCACATTCTGGAATTAAGCCTTTAAGTGAACAAGTAGAAGAGTGTAAGAGCCAACTCATAGATGAAGTTGATCTTAGAGTGTCAACAATGGTGCCGAATGTTCTTAATATTAAGGTGTGGTATAAAAACTGTTTAATCATTGAACATCTGACACAGTTTGATGTTCAGTATATCAACAATGGTGCAGCAGGATAATTTTCTTACATACATTAAAAATAGCAAGTATGCATATTATTATCCATTGTTTGTATTTATACTTGAAACTGCTCTGAGAGTTGGAGAGGTTTGTGGTTTGACATGGGATGATGTAGATTTAGAACATGGCTTTGTAAATATCACTCACCAGTTACAATACAACAATGTAGGAAAAGATGCTTGTCAATATCAAATACTTACTCCTAAATCTAAATCTGGTGTTCGTAATGTTCCATTATCAAATGCCGCAAGGGATGCTCTTATGGAACAGATGAAAAATCAGATTGAGATGGATAAGAAAACAGAGATCGAAATAGATGGATATAAGGATTTTGTATTTTCTAACAGGCAAAATAAACCATTTATCACACAAACTATTGGACGTATTCTGAATCGTATTGTAGATGATTATAATTCTGATATCAAAAAGTTTGGTGGAACAATAGAGCCATTACCACATATACATCCACATCTCCTGAGACATACATCATGCTCTCGTATGGCAGAAGCCGGAGTTGATCCAAGAACATTGCAGGATATCATGGGTCATGCTTCTATGAAAATGACGATGGAATTGTATAATCATGTTACAGATGAACGCTTGACAAACGAAATTCAGAAGCTAAATAATAGACGTATTTCGTAATGTAATAATCTTACACCATTTTTAGATAAAAAATAGCTAGCTTACATCAAAATTAACAGTTCTGTAACAATAAGCTTACACCAATTTGATTCTGAAACGGTCAAAAAGAGCTTTATTACACCAATTTTACACCAAACACATACCAAGATATAAGAAGATATAAGAAAATACAAAGAGTTCTGAAATCAAACAGAAGTATTCCATAGTGATAATTATCTCCAAAAATCCAGTAAAAACATATAATTTTTATATTTTCAACAAAATTTCACAAAAAAATATAAATACCACTTGTGTTTTTGAATAATATGCACTATAATATAAAACATATTAATTAAAGTTTTTAGTCTAAATTAATATTATATGTGTCTAAGGAGGAAAACAGCATGGTTGAACTGATTGTAGGAAAGAAAGGCAAGGGCAAAACAAAAGTACTGTTAGATAAGGTAAATGGTGCGGTAAAAGAGGCAAATGGAAGTATTGTCTACTTAGACAAGAGCACAAAACATATGTATGAACTCAACAATAAAGTACGTCTTATTGATGTATCCGGATTCCCTATTAAGAATGCAGATGAATTTGTAGGATTTATCTGTGGTATCCTTTCTCAGGATCACGATCTTGAGCAGATTTATCTTGACAGTTTCCTTAAGGTAGCAAAATTGGAAGATAAAGACATTACAGGTACTCTGGGACAGTTAGATGAGATTGGTAAACAATTTAATGTTACTTTTGTAATTAGCGTATCTTTAGACAAAGAAGAGATTCCTGAAGCGCTCCATGGTAAGATCAGTGTAGCTTTATAACCATCTTTTATTATTAATACTAAAAACTACATAACATAAATAAAAAGGATACCTGTTAAGATATTTTCAGCAGATATCCTTTTTATTGCATTTTGTAAGCATACCTGTTATCATGGAAAAACAATAAATATTAGGAGATGAGAGATATATGGAAGAATTATACAGAATAATTGAGCAAAAAATTAAAGATGCAGGATATTCAAGAGCAATTTCCGGTGAAATGGTTTACGGAGATATCTGCGACCAAATTGAAGGAAAAGAAAATGGCTCTTACGTTTTACTTTCCAAGGTTGAAGATGATGTTATTTTTGAATATCATATTACTGTAATGGATGATGAATTCAATCTTGGGTTACTGACAATACGTACTCCGGAAGGCGTATTTGAAACTGATTTTGATAAATAAAAATAGCTTTAACAGTTAGTAAATAGAATTCTGAAAAACATATCATAACCCAAACAGAATCAAGTATGTGACAGATATGTCTTATGTCTGTTATTTAAAGTCTATACAAAACTCCAGAGACATATCTGTCATTTTTCATACTTATCTTTTTATGTTTTTAATCTTCGCGTAAATGCACCGCTGTGGCCGCCTTACGACGTCTTGCATCATCCATAGCTGCATAATGTTTCTTTGTGGTGTTTACATCTCTGTGACCTAATACATCGGCTACAAGGTAAATATCGCCTGTTTCCTGATACAAAGTAGTACCGTAAGTACTGCGAAGCTTGTGTGGTGTGATTTTTTTTGTGGTCGTAATGGCACCTGCGTATTTTTTTACCAGATTTTCAACAGCCTGGATGCCAATCCTTTTTCGCTGGGTAGAGTAGAAGAGAGCGTGTTCATGCCCTGCTACAGGAACGATATTCTTACGAACTTCCAAGTACTTTTTCAAAGCTTTTTCTACCTCATGTCCAAAATATACAACCATTTCATTTCCACCTTTTCGGGTGACTTTAATCCCATTATTTTTAAAATCAACATCTTCAACATCAAGTCCTACACATTCAGATACACGAATCCCGGTACCAAGCAGGAGAGTAACGATGGCAAGATCACGCTCCTTGGTTTTTTCATAATAAACACGTTTCTGTCCGGTAAGCTCATCACCGCAGTGCTCTATATGATCCAATAACATGGCAACTTCATCAGCATCAAGACGTATAATATTTTTTTCATGAGTTTTCGGAACATCTACAAGAACAGTTGGGTTCGTCTGGATAAATTCATGTTTATAATAATATGCATAAAAACTTCTCAATGCAGAAATTTTTCTTTTCAGGCCACGTTCACCATTGGTTTCTGTTTTATCACCATTTTTATATACTTTAAGATATTCCTGATATTCCTCGATATCTATAGCTTTAAGCTGATCCAGAACATCAACGGTAAAATCTTTCATGGAATAGTCCTTAAAGGCAGGATTTTCATCCAGGAGAAACTGAAAAAAGATTCGGATATCATACGCATAGGAAATTCGTGTTTTGGTAGTAGTAAGCGGATCCATAGCACGAAAATAATCCTTGCAGAAATCAGGCAGTGTTTTCAAAACAGCTCGAAGCTTCAAAATATTTGAAATATCGGTCTGTTCGTGATAAGTGACTTTCTTGCTATCATTATAATAATCAATATATTTATCCATAAAAAATCTCCTTAAAAAAATTATTTTATAACTTCTTAATGTTAAGAATATTGTTGAGAATATTTAAGACATATAAATCATCAAAGTTGATAATGATTAATAATTGCAGAGAAAATGCCTTTGTCAATAAACGATTACAGCGCAAAGACAGCTGCAGCCTACATCTATATGAAAAACTCGCGTTTGTCGTATAGATGTAGATAACATAAAAACATACTACTTTCGTATGTTTTTATGTTATCTTATTGTTGCCAACCAGTACATCCATTTATTGTTTCCGGATTTATTTTTGCGTGCTAATTGTTTGTATTTATCAAATAATAACTTTTTTCTGCCTTCATGTCAAAAACATTGATTGAATTACTTAGCGTTCAATTTAAATTTTTTCTACAGCAATTTTTTGTCAATAATCTGGTAGTTTGCCCGATGTATATACAAGGCTTTTCCGTCAACCATAAGTTTCGTCATTTGGGGAAGGTCTTCCGGAACTTCCCAGTACACGTCATCTCCCGAAAAAGCCGCTATAGGCTGTCCCAACCGGGATTTGATCACTACTATACGTGATTTTCCAAAGTCATTAGTTTTACAGACAATCTGTAATAATGCGATTCAATTCCGGAAGCTCTTTTTTGAGAGCGATCAGTTTCCCATCTTTTAGAAAACAATGTCTGGAATAAGCGGTTGTGCAGATTTCATTTCTGCTCGCATTAAAAAATTCATAATTAAATTCCAGAGAAATTCCATTATACTGCTTAATGCCAACGCGGATCCGGATTTCATCATCGAAGAAAACCTGCTTTCTATATGCAACTGAAATTTCCACAACAGGGGAAATCACTCCCAACTCTTCTACTTTCTTATAGCTGAAACCCATCCGGCTCATATATCCAATCCTGGCCTCTTCCATCCATTTTACATAATTAGAGTGATGGATAATGCCCATCTGGTCTGTTTCATGATATTGCGCTTTTCTGTAATAAGTGTATGTTTTTTCTGATTCTTCCTTCATATACCATATATCCTTTTTTATATATTTATAAAATGAAAATAACTATACCACTCACTTGTCTGCGAAACGATATACTAGAGCGTGTCTGAAACCGGTTAATTATGACGGTCTCTTCACATAATTCAGAGGATTCTGATTTACCCCATTAACCATAACCCCAAAATGAAGATGAGGACCGGTGCTGTTCCCGGTGCTTCCTACATATCCGATGATATCACCTTTTTTGACCTTATCTCCTACACTCAGATTTGGGTTAAATTTAGACTGGTGCATATATTCTGTGATAAGTCCCTTTCCATCATGATTGATCTTGGTATAATATCCGGCACCGCCTGACGATGCCGGTGAAAGCATGGCAACAATGGTTCCTGATGCTGCCGCATAAATCGGTGTTCCTGTAGGAGCAGGAATGTCAATTCCTTTATGATTGGTAGAACCGATTCCTCCCGGAGATTCCCTGTTTCCAAAATAACTGCTGATATAGGAATAACCGGAGCTTAAAGGCCACCGAAAAGAAACTCCGTTCTGATAGTCAGGAATAAGAGAACCATCTTCTCCAACATAATGATTATCATCAATCCACTGATTTGTAACCAGAGCACCTGTGGAGGAACTCAGGTAATACTTCTCTCCATCTACAGTAACCCACCCACTTTCACGTTCACATGTAGAAGGGTTCATATAATATTTCTTTCCGTCTACTGTCAGCCATCCAGAGGCCAGCACCCCATCTGATTTCGCATAATAATGAGCACTTTTTTTCGTGATCCACTTACTGCTGGCAAGTTTTCCGTCAGACTCAAAATAATATCTTTTCCCAGATGACGATTTCAGGATAATATCATCGTAACGGATTCCATTAGTTTTCTTAAAATAATACTTGTGTCCGTTGATCGTCTGCCATCCCGTAACCAGTTTACAATCTGATTTCCTGAAATACCGATAATAGGAATCCGGTTTATAGAAGCCTTTGACAAGTTTACCATTTGAAGCTGCATAATAATAAGAACCGTCTGTTTCTTTATACCATCCGCTTCTGACCAGCTGACCGGTATTTCTGTTAAAGGAATACCAGCTTCCCTTTACTTTCAGACGACCTTTTGCCATAGTGCCATTGGCCTGAAGATAATAGGTGGAATTCCCGCTTTTGCGAAAACAGTTTTTATACATTTTTCCTTTTTCATTAAAGCAGTAATATACATTATTTACTTTATGGAAACCGGATCGTATCACCCCGTCATTCCAGAAATAGTATTTATTCCCTGCAGCTGTAGTTACCCATCCGGTATGCATATATCCTTTTTTTTCATCAAAGAAATACGTTTTTCCATTTACTGTCTGCCAGGTAGTAAGCATTTTACCTTTTTCATTAAAACAGTACTTTTTTCCACTGATGGTCAGAATTCCGGCTTTGGCTGCACCGGTCTTTCCGAAATAGTACTGATTTCCTGCAGCACTTTTGTACCAGCCGGTAGCTTTTTTTCCGTTCTTATCATAATAGTACCAGCTTCCGTTTTTTTTCACAAATCCTGTCTGCTTTTTGGAAGTTGCTGCAGCCTGAACCGGTACAGAGAAACCGGAAAAGATTCCCCCCTGCAGAGCCAGTGCCAGAACCAAAAGAAAAGCTGTCAAATATAACTTTTTTTTCTTCATAGTAACTCCTGTGTGTGTTTTTTTTTGTAACTGTGAAGGTTTACTTATTTTTCTCTCGTTTATTCTTTAATTCAACATATCTGTTCTTCAGGAAAATCCCTGCTTTTTTGATATATCCCCATATTATGTTTAAAATCCGCAGGAGATATTTCCATATGGTTATGACCAGTCCGGAAAGCGGATTCCATATTTTCATAAAGAAATTATTTTTTCTCGCTTCCAGTTCTTCCGGTGAAACCTTGTGTTTTTCTTCCTTGCAAAGAGGAAGTACTTCACCTGTCTGTTCATCCAGACAGTCAATATTTATATATGTCTCCTCTTCTGCCGGCATTTTTTTGTCATTAAGAGAATGATTGATCAGTCTCCAGATCAGAGCATAAAGTACGGCAAATACAGGAACTCCTGCGATCATTCCCGGAACCCCAAAGAGACCACCCCCGATCATGATGGCAACAATAACCATAAAACTGGAAAGTCCGGTAGAGTCTCCGAGAATTTTCGGACCAAGGATATTTCCATCAAACTGCTGAAGAAGCAGGATAAAAATTGCAAAATACAGACCTTTTATGGGATCTACTACTAAAATAAGCAAAATACATGGAATGGCTCCGATGTAAGGACCAAAAAACGGAATGACATTTGTCACACCGATAATTACACTGATAAGAATTGGATACGGCAAATCCAAAAGCAACATTCCAAAATAACACAAAATTCCAATAATAGCAGAATCCAGAAGTTTTCCGTATATGAAACCACCAAAAGTCTTGTCTGTAAAACGCATAACGCGTATAAGCATATTTGCCCATTTATGAGGCAATATAGCATATACCATCATTTTGCTTTTGGCAACAAATTTCTCTTTGTCTGCAAGTACATACAAAGCTACAATGGCACCGATCAGAAAATTCTTCATAAAGATCAGGATATCAAAAATACCTGCTGAAACATTTTTGAGCATATCCTGCATCTGCGGAAGAATATCGGTAGTAAGATATTCCTGTGCTTTTGCAGAGTACTGGTTGATCATATCGAGCATTTCAGGATTCAGTTTCCATCCATGCTCAACAAATGAATTGAGCCACTTTTCAATAACTTTTATATAGTACGGAAAACTGTAAATAATACTCATGATACTTCGGATCAACTGAGGAAGCACCATCATCAGTAATGCGTAAATGATAATCCAGAACAGGAACATGGAAAAAAGGACACATCCCCATCGAATAGCCCGTTTTCCTTTTTTCTGTAACTTAATATTATGCTTTTCCAGCTGCGGATAGATCAGCTTCTGCTCAAAGAGATTGATCAGCGGACTGAGAATATAAGCAAGGATTACACCATAGATAATAGGCGCCATAATTCCCAGAAAAGTTTTGATTCCCACGATCAGGGTTTTCATGTGAAATATGCCATAATAAAACAGCATACTGGCGGCAATTACCAGAAAAGCGGTTACACCCCAGTGTAAATATCGGTTGTCCCAACGAAATTTCATAATGTCCTCCTTTTTAACATGGTATGATTATAGCATATATTTTGACAAATGTCATGAAAATTTAATATATATTAAAAAAAATTATAGCAGTCTTGTTACTGTTCATACACCACTATCCCGAGGCATACAAGCCAAAATTCCATTGCCGCAGGCAATCTGGAATGAATTGAAAAGACTGTTATAAATTCATCCAAAAAACAGATACTTTACCAAGGATGTGGTAAAGTATCTGTAAAAATATAATCCTATTTATTTTTTATGGAATCAAAAATCTCAATTGCCTGAATGATTGCTTTTGCTGCACCATCAATTCCAAGTTTGCTGCTGTCTACGCAGAGATTGTAGCTTGAAGCAGCACCCCATTTCTTATTGGTGTAGTAATTATAGTAACTGGAACGGCTCTTGTCTGTCTTATTGATCATGTCTTTTGCTTCTTTTGCAGTTTTATTATGTTTCTGTGAAAGACGGTTAATCCTCCAGTCTATATCTGCATGTACAAATACACTGAAACAGTCTTTATACTCTGACAACGCATAATCTGCACATCTTCCGACCATAACGCATGGACCTTCGGAGGCCAGTTTCTTGATTGCGTCAAACTGTGCAAGAAATATTTTGTGGTTCATAGGCATATCTGTAAATCCTGAAGAAGAATAACCAAATGAGTAGGTATCCATAACCAGAGAATATAAAAAGCTGTTAGTTGGTCTTTCATCATGATTCTCAAAAAGTTCTTTGCAGATACCGCTTTCATTTGCTGCATGTTCGAGAAGTTCTTTATCATAACATTTAATACCAAAATATTTGGCAACTTCCTGACCTATCTGTCTTCCTCCACTGCCGTACTCACGACCAATTGTAATAATTGAACTCGTACTATTCATAGTCTGCACTCCCTTCTGTTACATATTCGATAGACATATTATACAATATTTCCAAAAAAATGCAAACTACTTTCGTAATTTTTCTAATAATTTAACGAAATATTCAGGTAAAGGAGCTGTAAACTCCATATATTCGCCCGTTGATGGATGAACAAAGCCAAGAATCATTGCATGAAGCGTCTGTCCCTGCAGATGATAAGGATTCTTACCGGAACCGTACACTTCATCACCCAGAAGTGGATGACCGATACTTGTCATATGCACACGAATCTGATGCGTTCTGCCTGTTTCCAGACGGCATTCCACATAAGTGGCATTTTTGAAACGTTCCAGAACTTTATAATGTGTGACAGCATCCTTGCCGTTTTTATAGTTGACAGCCATTTTTTTGCGGTCAATCGGATGGCGCCCGATGGGACCTTCGATCGTCCCTTCGTCTTCTTTCAGTACTCCTGCTACGATTGCCCGGTATCTACGCCTGATAGAATGCTCTTTTAACTGTTCTGCCAGGTTGCGGTGTGCATTATCATTCTTGCATACAAGAAGTGCACCTGTGGTATCCTTATCGATTCTGTGGACAATACCAGGACGCAGAACACCATTGATCCCCGACAGATTGTCCTTACAGTGAAACATAATAGCATTTACCAATGTTCCGGAAGTATGTCCGGCACTGGGATGAACCACCATCCCCTTTGGTTTATTTACAATAAGTACATCATCATCTTCATAAAGAATATCCAGAGGGATATCTTCCGGAAGTATATCCGGCTCTTTTATGTCAGGAACTGCTACGGAGATTTCATCTCCTTCCTGAACTTTGTAGTTGGCTTTTACAGCAGAACCATTGACGGTTATTTTCTGCTCTTTAAGCAGCTTTTGAATATAAGAACGTGACAGTTCTTCGTTCATTTCAGAAAGATAGCGGTCAATCCGGATACCGGACTGACCGTCAGAAACCTGATAATTAAGAATTTCCATAATACTAATCCTTTTTTATTCTTAAGAAGTCATAATCTTCATCATTTTTGTATCTGAAACACACCAGCATAACAAGTAATATGCCACTGCATACCACATACATATCAGCTATATTAAATACCGGAAAATCAATCAGTGAAAAATAGATAAAATCCACAACATAGCCTCTGCATACTCTGTCAATAAAATTTCCAAGAGCACCGGAAACCATTACCAGTGCAGTTACTGACAGCGGCAGATAATATCTGTTTTTCGGGATTCTGGCATATACATAGATAAATACACCAAAAAACAAAAGGCACAAAATCACAAACACCGGAATTTTACCTTCAAACAATCCAAAGGCCATTCCACGATTTTCGAGATACCGTAATTGAAGAACTCCTGGAATGAGAGAGATATCAGGATGATCTTTCAGTTGTGCCAGAACAAGAGATTTACTTCCCTGATCCAGGATTGTCAGCAAAAGGATAATAATACAGCCTCTAATCCAGTGCATACATGAAGATACGGAGGAAACAGCTGTCATATCAGAATCTCCCGGATTGCCTGGAGCAGTTCCTCATCTGTGACAGTTTTGTCTATAAAACTTTTACCAATCCCGTCCATAAGGATAAATTTAATATGACCGGCTTCCATTTTTTTGTCTTTTTTTGTTGCTGCCAGGACATCCCCGGCATTCAGTGAATCAACAGAAAGAGGAAGATTATAAGAATGGCACCCTTTTCTGATCTCTTCGTATTCTTCTTCTGTTAATAATCCTCTCTGCATGGAAAGATAAGCGGCAGCGATCAGACCGACTCCAACACACTGTCCATGAAGCAGCTGAAAGTTTTTCATTTTTTCGACTGCATGTCCGACTGTGTGACCAAGATTTAAAAGTGCACGTTCTCCCTGCTCCTTCGGATCACGCTCTACCACACCTGCCTTGATCTCGCAGCATCTGCGGATCATTCTGGAAAGCATACTCAGATCCAATTTACTGATCTCAGGCTGATTCTTACATACAAAACGGAAGAACTCTTCATCGCAGATCAGTCCTGTCTTAAGAATTTCACCCATTCCACAGGTGAATTCCCGATTCGGAAGAGACTGCAGGGTACTCATATTCATATATACAAGGCGGGGCTGATGGAAAGCTCCTACCATGTTTTTGTACTGAAGGAAGTCAACACCTGTTTTACCTCCTACGCTGCTGTCAACCTGTGCCAGAAGCGTAGTAGGAACCTGGATAAAATCAATCCCTCTCAGGTAAGTGGAAGCTCCGAAACCTGTCAGATCACCTACAACACCGCCACCCAGCGCAACCAGCAGACCTTTTCTGTCCATTTCATTCTCAATCAAAGTTTTATATAATTCCTGTACTGTATTCAGGTTTTTGTTCTTTTCACCAGCTTCAAATACAAAAGAGAATATTTCAGAGGAAATTTCCTGAAGAGCTGATTTAACTGCCTCATGATAAAGAGGTGCAACATGACTGTCTGTCACAATACAGATTTTCCGGTTTTCAAGTCCTTCTTCTCTGATCGCACCGGCAAGATCCTGAAAGTCATTTTTTAAATAAATAGGATAATGGAAATCTCCTTCCCGTTTTACAAGTAATTTTTGTTCTGCCATTTTCCTGTTCTCCTTTTATTACAAAATTTATACATAGCGCATAATACGCACACTGCAGCGTCCTTTTTTTGTCTGGTGAGAAACACCGTCAAAAATGAACCGTCCTTTCCCACGTACAGATATAATGTCACCATCTTTCGGCTCATATCCGTTGCTGGTGATCAGTTTTCCGTTGACAAAAACCTGCCCGCCTTCAATATAAGATACCATACTGCTTCTGGATGTCTTAAAAGCAAGCGAGATCAATGAATCCAGACGTACCGAAGCGCAGGTACCGCTGACAGATTCAAGGACAGGGCGTGGAAATTCATCAAAATCCTCCACTTTTGTGATCAGAATATTGGTATGACGGACCCGGCACAGATTTTCAAGAAAGAATTCCGTCATTTTGTTCTGGCAGAAAAACCAGGCAGCTTTTTTCTGAACAACAATATCACCGATCACACTTCTGTCTACTCCAAGATTGAGAAGTGCACCAAGATAATCACGATGAGAAAGCTCTTCAGAGAATTTAAGAGCCTTTGGTTCAATCCTCAGACAGTCGATGGGATATTCCCATGTAAAAGCAAGAGCATCAGGATGAAATGCAACCATCTGACGCTCCGCATTCTCATAGCCTCCGGACGTCTCCATAACAATCTGGGGAAACTGATGTTTCAGGCTACTGACTATATTCTGTTCATTTAAATTAAGAAAATCCGAAAATGTAACGATATCTCTCTGCCAGGAGAGATTTGCCAATTCCCGGATTCTCTTAAGAAAAAATTCGTCTTTTTCCATCCTGGATCAATATCCTGCTCTTACAGACGGAGCAGAGCCTCCCAGAATATTCTGAAGGTCACCGGTAATATCTACATTGTACGGTCCAAGTACAAAGATATAGCTGGATACTTTCTGAAGGCTGCCGCCTAAAGAATAGCATGCACCGGACGTGAAATCGATGATCCTCTGTGCCAGTTCCACATCAATTCCCTCCAGATTCAAAATAACAGTAGAATTATCTACTAAAGTGTCAGCAATCTCACGCGTATCTTCCATAGAAGAAGGTTTGATCACACAGACTTCCATATTTGGGCCCTGATTTGATTTGCGGCTGCTTCTCATTGGAGTAATCTTGGAAGATGCTACAGGACGTGTCTGGCGTTCGGCGCGTTCCTGTTTAACCGTAACCTTAGACGGAGCCGAAGCGGTCTGTTTTGGAGCAGATGCCTGTTTAGGAGCTGTCTTTACTGCTTTCTCTTCTACATCATCGAAGTCATCATTATCGTCGGATTCTTTTTTCTTAGAGAATTTATCAAAAAATTTCTTCTTTGGTTTCTCATCGAAATCGTCATCGAGAAAGTCATCATCTTCTTCCTCATCTAACAGATCATCATCTAAGAATCCATCATCATCGTAATCATCGTTTAATTTGATGGCATCTAAAAATTTATCTAAAACGCCCATTTTAATCTCCAATCTTATTTTAATCTTCTTTTATTGAGTAATCTCTTTCGCCAAAGATACCCGTTCCCACGCGCACCATAGTGGCCCCTTCCTCAACTGCGACCTGATAATCATTTGTCATTCCCATACTCAGGACGCTCATATTAACATTATTAATGTTTTTGGCCGCAATGTCAACACTTAATTTCTTTAATTTTTGAAAAACTTCTCTGTTTTCTTCAGGATTTGCTACAAATGGTGCAATTGTCATAAGTCCTTTTACCTGAAGATGCTCATAAGAAGAAATTTCTTCCAGAAATGGTAATACCTCTTCGACTGAAAGGCCAAACTTACTTTCCTCTCCTGCTACATTTACTTCGATCAGAACCGGCATGCAGATATCTTTTTTTGCTGCCTCTTTTTCGATGGCCTCTGCCAGGCGGACAGAATCTACAGAGTGTACCATAGATACTTTATCAATAATATATTTCACTTTATTTCTCTGTAAATGTCCGATCATGTGCCACTGTACATCTGATGGCATCTGATCGTATTTATCTAAGATCTCCTGAACCTTATTCTCCCCAAACACTCTTGCACCCGCATCATATGCTTCTTTCAGCATTTCCACCGGTTTGGTCTTACTGACCGCAATAAGAGTTACCTCTTGGGGAGAACGCCCTGCAGTATCGCAGGCCTCTTCAATATTCTTTTTCACAAGGTTTAGTTTATCAGCTAACATATTAAGCCTCCTTAATTAGTATAAAATGTCTTCTTCCTTTACTTTATCAGCGTTTCTAACAATGTGATCATATCTGGAAAGACCGTAGGTGGTGTTTTTAGATACAATAGCATATTCTTCGTTCTCATCAAGTATTTCAATACGGCGAAAAACCGCATAGCCTTTATTAATACAGTATACTCCCTCCAGAGTATCTGTCTCTCCGATCACATATTTTTCACCGGTATCCGTATTGATCAGGGCATCCCCTTCCTTAAATGAACTCTTGTCAACATAATAAATCTGAGGTTGTTCTGCTTCATCCACTGCCAGTTTGGAGACAGATGAATCATCAATGCTTGCGTAAATGCTCACATTTTTAAAGGTTGTTTTATTTTTCCCCTCATAAAGGGTAAAACCTGTCTGATTATCCTGTGTAGTGGCCATTCTGGATGGAATCACATAAAAATCCTTGGTTACAATAGAGGTAAGAGGGATTTTCAGACCTACAACTGTGTTGGTTACAAGTTCAATGTCCAAAAAACGGTCAGATGCATAACGAATCAGACCTTTATTGAAATCAATCTGTCCATATTTGTCACCGTCTATGGTAATAATGGAAAAATCTCCGTTTTGTGTCATATCGTCTTTTAAAAATTTGACACGTATTGTAGAACGGTCTTTCAGTTTTTCAACCTGTCTGTCGCTCAAGGGAATCAGAAGGCTCCAGCGTTCATCTGTGATAATGGTATAAATGTCATCTCCTGCTTTTACCTTGTCGGAAGTTTTCAAATCTGTTTCATGGTAAGAATTCTGATCGAAATCTTCTGCCTTTACAGCATCTACTGTTTTTCCTTCATAATTATCCATGGAATATAAAACGATACCATCAGATTGGGACTGGCAGATAGTTTGATTTCCGGGATAAATATCTGCTGTTTTGTCATTGTCACCACTGTCATTTCCTTCACCGTCCTCATCTGAAGTAAGAGGAGCAGATGAGGTATTGCCAGACTCTGCATATTGAAGGATATTTCCCTTCAGTTCATATTTAAAGCTGTAGGTGCTGTTAAATTTACTTGAACTGAATCCTTTGGAAAAACTCATCATATCAGTCCGTACCTTTGAAAGTTCTTCCGGGGCAAGAGATGCCGGAGCAGAAGCTGTTTTTGTATCACTAAGTCCGTACACCGCTCCGGAAGCATTGATTTTACTGCCCTCCCTTGCATAATAAGTAATATAGCCTGATGAATCTGCCTTGCATAAACTTTCTTCACGTATGGCAAGGCCGGTATATGTTTCGTTGCGGGATAAAGGTCCTGATGTAACCTGATAGGACTCAATATGAGTAGTTGTAAAATATAATATGGCACTGAATGCCATATATATGAATAAGATGCCAAACATGATCGTTCCGATATTCAGCCCCACGACCATGCGAAGCCTTGCCAGGATTCCCGGCATTTTTTTTGATTTATTATCAGACAATGGAATGTCTCCTTTTTGTGCAGTTCATAATCATTCTATAACTGTTCAGCGATTTCACAGTGACTGCTGAATAGTTACACTATTTTCCAAAATATTGTAACACTTTGCACATTTAAAAACAAGTTTATTCATAAAGAATTCACAATAATCGTTACTGTTCACACACCACTATCCCGTTACTGAGAATGGAGTAAACAGTAACGGGAGCACATAAGTAAGAACACATTTTCAGAATATAAGTTTGCTTTTTGTCAGGAATTATGATATGATAAAAAAATCAGAAACTGTTCAGTATCTCATAGAATAGCAGACTGCTGAATGGTTATGAAGAGTGTACGAACAAAAAATAACTTAAAAAGGAGGGTATAATTATGCCATATGGAAGAATCACGCCAAAGCAGCAGGAGATTCTTGATTACATAAAGAATGAGATTTTGAACCGGGGATTTCCGCCGGCAGTTCGTGAAATCTGCGAGGCAGTCAACCTGAAATCTACTTCTTCCGTTCATTCACATCTGGAAGCACTGGAGAAAAATGGATATATCCGCAGAGATGCAACGAAACCACGTGCGATTGAGATTATTGATGACAATTTTAATCTGGTCCGCAGAGAGGTTGTGAATGTTCCCATCATAGGAACTGTGGCAGCCGGACAGCCACTTCTGGCAGTTGAGAATATTGAAGGCTATTTCCCTATCCCTGCAGAGTTTATGCCTAATTCACAGAGCTTTCTGTTGAAAGTAAAAGGGGAAAGTATGATAAACGCCGGAATTTTTGACGGAGATCAGGTTCTGGTAAAACAGCAGTCCACAGCAGAGGATGGAGATATTGTTGTTGCGCTGATCGATGACGGTGCTACAGTTAAGACTTTCCATAAAGAAAAAGGATACTATCGTCTCCAGCCGGAAAATGATACAATGGAGCCAATCCTTGTACATGAAGGTCTTCAGATTCTTGGCAAAGTATTTGGTGTGTTCCGTTTGTATGAGTAATATAACTGATACGTGAATAGTCAGGCAGATATTCGCAATCCGCTTCGCAACTTGCTCATAATCGAATCAAGCAAGTCCCCATACACTGCAAATTATACTATATCAATTCAAAAAAACAACAGAGGAAATCAGGTATCTCTTAATGATGATATCTGATTTCCTCTGTATTTTATTTTGCAGATTTCACAAATTCAGGCGGATAAAATCATCCGCCTCGCTACGCAGTTCTACACCGAATAACTGTAAATTTTTCGTTACTGTTCACTGGTAATATCCCGCGAGGTGTTTTTTGTGAACGAAGGTCACAGAAAACCCGAGACATACCGCGCGACTTTATGCGATTAGCATAAAGTCTGTGCATCGCAAGCATGTTGCTGTGAACAGAGTGAACAGTAACAATTTTTTCTACTTATTTCTCAAGAAATTCATTAACGTCAAGAACCTTACCATCTCTCCAGATTCTTTCGAGGTCATAGAAAAGACGATTCTCTTCGTCAAATACGTGAACGATCATATCGCCGTAATCCATAAGAACCCAGCTGGAGTTTCTGGTTCCCTCAATCTGTTTTGCTTCAAATCCGGCTCTGCCAAGTGTTTCATCTACATTGTCAACCATAGCCTGAACCTGATTCTGGTTGGAAGCACTTGCAATTACAAAATAATCGGCAATTACAGATACTTCATGGATATCTATTACCTTAATATCTTTTCCTTTTTTCTCATCAAGTGCGCGGCAGGCAAGTTTTGCCATTTCAAGTTCTCTGTTCATGGAAACAACCTCTCTTTCTATCTACTTTTGTAACTGTTCAATATCTTCATGATCAACAGACTATTGAATAGCTACATATATCTTCTCTAAATAAATATTTATATCCGTAATCTGTTCTCCCTGTTGTGCTGTCCCCTATATGTAAAACTCTGCCAGTCGAGACAATTTATACTCAGGACTGTCTTTTCATGTGTAAATCCCTGTAATACAAGAAAGCATCTTTCGTAGCATTATCAATATCTTTCGGATTTTCCTCCAGATAAGCCAGTGTATCACCCAAAATCTTATACATACATTCGTCAAGATCCTGAAAAGCCAGTTTACGTACAATTGCAAGATTAGGAGCTTTATCACGTTTTGGTTCAATATAATCGGCAATATAGACGATTTTTTCCAACAGTGTCATCTCCGGCTTTCCGGTAGTATGCCAGGTGATGGCAGAAAGAATATTTTCATCTGTAACATCATACTTAGCCTTAGCTACGTAAGCTCCAAGCTTGGCATGAAGTAAAAAAGGATGCTCCTGTTCGAATTCAGATACCGAAATATGATGCTGGCTGCACATTTTCAGCTTCTTTTTGTTCGGAATACATTTTGCACAGTCATGGAGCAGTCCGGCAGTCTGGGCTGTGATCAGATCACAGTCATGAACCATGGCAAGTGCTGCACATGTAAACATAACTCCCAACGTATGTTCATAACGATCCTCATCCAGATATTTTGCTAATTTTTTCTGCATTTTTATAAAATCATACTCTGCCATCGGAAGATCATCCTTTCTTTTCGGCCAGACTGTAAATCTGGTTTTCTCTGATATACTCAATCACCGGATCAGGAATATAGTAACGCACACTTTTATCTTCTCTGATCCAGTTTCTGAGCATTTCGCTGGATACATCAAGGTTTGTGGTATTCAGTGTCAGAAATGTGCCATTATATTTAAGCGAAAGACGGTTCATTTCTGCTTCGAGCTCTGCGATTGTGGAATGATTTCTTACAGCAGTTACCAGAATGCAGTTTCTGCAGATTCTTTCCGGTTCACGCCATGTATCAAAGTCATACAGGGAGTCTGCGCCGATTATAAAATAATAATCAGTATCCGGATTCTTCTCTTTTAGCATTTCCAGTGTATGATAAGTGTAAGTATAACCATTTTCATGCATTTCAGTCAGCGACAGTTCAAAGTGAGGATTTCCGGTAATCGCCCTGCGGACCATTTCAACTCTTTCTTCATCTGTGGCACGTCCCTGACGGTTTCTCTTGTGAGGCGGATTTCCGGAAGGCATGAACAGTACCTTTTCCAGTCGGAACTGTTCGTATGCTTTCTCTCCCAGAATCAGATGCCCCATGTGGATGGGATCAAAAGTACCGCCCATAATACCAATTCTGTGTTTGATGTCAGCCATAAAAAACTCCGTATTATTTTCTGGGTAATTCAATTTTTTTCTTTTCGTTTTTGCCTTCACGGTATAAAACAATTTTCTTGCCGATAACCTGTACGATCTGGGAACGTGTACGTTCTGCCAGAACCTCAGCCATCTGGCGCGGATCCTCCAGGCAGTTCTGAAGAACACTGATCTTGATCAGTTCTCTGGCTGCAAGCGCCTCATCTACTGCGGCTGTGTTCTCAGGAGTAAGACCACCCTTTCCAAGCTGAAGGATTGGATCCATGGTCATTGCAAGACCTTTTAAATAAGCTCTCTGTTTACTTGTCATTTTTATTTTCCTCTGTTATTCTCTGCAAACGGACAAAATCATCCGTCTTACCACATCTGTTTCATTATTGAATCTATTTATAGTAATCAAAATCAAATCCGTACATACGCACAGTATCACCTTCCTGAATGCCTGCCTTCTCAAGTTCTTCCAGGATGCCTCCCTCTTTCAGGAATTTCTGGAAGAATGCGAAACCTTTTTCGGAATCAAGATTTGTGTAGCCAAGCATCTTTTCAATCTTCGGTCCCTCGACAACAAAAATTGTCGGATTTTCAGGACTCTGCTCTACTGTATATGGAAGGTTTTCTCCGATCAACATATCTTCAGGGAAGAATTCCTGTTCAAATACTACAGGTTCCTGTGGGCAGCTGTCAAGAAGTTCTTTCACATGGAATAAAAGTTCTCTGACACCCTGACCGCTGACAGCGGAAATCGGATATACCTGGATTCCTTTTGGCTCAAATTCTGCCTTAAGTTTGTCAATCGGACTCTCTTCGCCGTCTTCTGTATAGATACAGTCGATTTTATTTGCTGCGATTACCTGTGGTCTTGCAGCAATTTCCGGATTATAAGCTTCCAGTTCTTTATTAATCTTGTAAATATCATCGATTGGGTCACGTCCCTCTGTAGATGCTGCATCTACAATGTGGATAATGACTCTGGTACGTTCAATGTGGCGGAGGAACTCATGTCCAAGTCCCACACCTTCGGAAGCACCTTCGATCAGACCGGGAATATCAGCGATCACAAAACCACCGTTTTCAGTATCTACAACGCCAAGATTTGGGCTCAGGGTTGTAAAGTGATAGTTGGCAATTTTCGGCTGTGCGTTGGTAACACGGGAAAGGAATGTGGACTTTCCGACATTCGGGAATCCAACCAGACCTACGTCTGCGATTACTTTCAGCTCCAGAAGAACTTCCAGTTCCTGCGCAGGCTGTCCTGGCTGTGCATATTTCGGAACCTGCATGGTTGCAGTCGCATAATGCTGGTTTCCTTTGCCACCTCTTCCGCCTCTTAATACGATCTGGCGTTTATTTTCACCGGACATATCAGCAATTACTTTACCGGATTCTGCATCCATGATAACAGTTCCTTCCGGAACTTTTAATACAACATCTTTTCCATCGGCACCATGGCAGCGTTTTTTGCCGCCTTCCTGTCCGTCTTCTGCTTTATATTTTCTTCTGTGTCGGTAGTCGCCAAGGGTGTTCTGGCCTTCATCTACCTCAAATATCACGTCTCCTCCACGACCGCCGTCGCCGCCGTCAGGACCGCCATTCGGAACATATAATTCTCTGCGGAAACTTACATGGCCGTCGCCGCCTTTACCGGAGCGGATATAGATTTTCGCTCTGTCTGCAAACATATGACACACCTCTGTCCTTTACTAATAATTTCGTAATAGTAATCTTCTTAAATTAATGCATTTGAGACCGTTCAGCAGGATTTCGCACTCTGATGAGTCGGATCAATATGCATTATTTACAAGGATTGCTATGGTTTCTTTTATATCATATAACTCTTTTAATCTATAGCAATTCTACTATAAAAGAAAGGCTCCAAACCCATATTAGATTTGAAGCCTTCGCTTAACCAGATTATTCTGCTTCTACTGGAACGATAGAAACCTGTTTCTTATCGCGTCCTTTTCTGGTAAATCTTACGACACCATCTTTAAGTGCGAATAAAGTATAATCTTTACCGCAACCTACGTTCTCACCAGCATGGATCTTAGTTCCGCGCTGTCTGTAAAGAATATTTCCAGCTTTAACAAACTGTCCGTCTGCTCTCTTCGCACCTAATCTCTTGGATTCGGAATCACGACCGTTCTTTGTAGAACCAACTCCTTTTTTATGTGCGAATAACTGAAGGTTCATTTTCATCATGTTGTTACACCTCCTTGACTTTTACTGTCAAATATCGATTGTTATAACTATGTTCAATTTCTGTTAATCCGAGAATCAGCGAATCCATGAGAAGGGTTCCCCTCTCAGTAACCGGAGCCGTAAAATGAAAAGATACATAGCCGTCATCTTCCTGCACTTCAAACTGATCATCTGTAAATGTCTCAAGAGAATTTACAGTATTGATCACCAGTACAGAAACAGCAGCACAGACAATATCCTGTCCTTCCTCTGCATATCCGGCGTGACCTTTCGAAACAAATTCCAGATAATTTCCATTTCTCTTCTTAACTGTAATTGTAATCATAATGACACCAGATTAACCGTTAATCTTTTCGATTTTCACTTTAGTGTACTGCTGTCTGTGACCGTTTTTCTTGTGATATCCAGTTTTTCTCTTGTATTTGTAAACGATAACTTTTTTTGCTTTACCGTTCTCAACTACAGTAGCGGTAACACTGGCATCTTTCACATCTTCACCAGCTTTTAATCCGTCATTGCTTACTGCAATAACATTATCAAAAGTAACAGTTTCACCAGCTTCAACACCGAGTTTCTCAACTCTGATTACGTCGCCTTCAGCAACTTTGTACTGTTTACCACCTGTTGCAATAATTGCGTACATCTGTGGCACCTCCTATAATCTTTACTCGCCAGATATGGTGACCTTTCGGTGCTTGTACCTCTCTGTGCGGCATCTCATTTATAATAGCGGACAAAATTCGATTTGTCAATAAGTTTTTTTCAATTTCTTTGAATTTTTTTCTTTTATTTTACAGGTACAATTTCAATCCGGTATCCGTCAGGATCTGTGATAAAATACAAACTGCAGAGCAGTTATTCAGTTACGGAAAAATATCGATGAGAATTGCAGATGCTTGTTTGGTTTACATAATTATTTTATGGTAAACTATAATTCTCTGATTTCCTCAATCACAGGTTTTCGCACTTTCTTTCTGGTAAGTTCCAGGATATGCAGTGGAGTGATGTCCACTGCTTTTGCCTTTACCGGATCTTTGCGCAGATATTTCTGCAGGACATGGAACAGTTCGTCCTGATGATCCTGATTTTCCATATTAATAAAATCAATCAGAATAATTCCGGACAGGTTTCTGAGACGTAACTGTCTGGCAATTTCCTTTGCTGCCTCCAAATTGATTTTTCGGTAAGTTTCCTGCATTTTCTTTTTGCCTGTAAACTTTCCGCTGTTTACATCAATGGATACGAAGGCTTCTGTCTGCTGGATTACCAGAAATCCACCACTGTTCAGCCAGACTTTCTCATGCTGGATTTCTTCTAAGACAGTTTCCAGGCGATAAAGTTTGTAAAGAGGGAGAAGTTTATCATCATAAAACCGCAGCTTCTCTTTTTCCTCCGGGCTGTTACTGTTAAGATAGTCAGAAATCTGTCGGGATATCTCAGGGATATCTGTTATGATCTCTTCCAGGTTCCGGCTGTTGGCGTCGCGGACTGCAGAGATATAAAAAGGCTCTGTTCTATATACGCAGCTGAAACAGGTACGGGATCTTCCGTCTACAGCAGCCTTATGATACAGGCCCTTCAGGTATTCCAGTTCTTTCAGTATTTCTTCTTTTGATGCATCTGCTGCATTTGTACGAACGATGATACCAAACTCTTTATCCGAACGGTTAACTTCTGCTTCCATCCACTTACTGATACGGCTTCTGTCATCATTGGAAAGTTTGGAAGACAGACCAAATTTCTTATCGCCGGTTGTAAGAACCAGATATTTGCCTGTAAAATTCAGATTCGTGGTTACAGCCGGTAGTTTTCCCTTCATTGCTTCCCGGCTGATCTGCACAAGGATTTCATCTCCTGCCTTTAATGGGCGGTCACCTTTTTTTACAGAAGCATAAATCGCATTTGGAGCATCGGAAAGCTGCAGGTAGCATTTTTCCCCGGCAGAAATCTGTACGAATGCAGCACCGATATTGGCAGCTATATTCTCTATCTGTCCAACATAAATATTTCCAAGAGAAGATTTCTCCCCAACAGGTTCGAAGCGCAGTTCCATTACTTTACCGTCTTCTTCATACGCACATACATAGCATGGAATCTGCCGGATATTCATTTGGGTAATAATCAGTTTACTCAACTTCTTCACCCAGTGCTTCCAGAGTTACAAATTTATGTTCTTCCTCTGTTCCTTTATCTGCGTATACTTCCAGACGTTTGATGGAATAAGCAAATTCCGGAAGTTCTATGCCAAGCCATGAGAAGAATGTATCTGTTACCAGTTCCGGTTTTGTGTAATTGGCACTTGCGGAAGCAAGCATCATAAAGATCTTGTCTCCCTGAAGTTCCATCTTATAGATAAACGGGCGAATATCAATTTCCTTTTCGCTTCGTTTGGTCTTTTTCATTACTTTGATCTCCGGCTGCGCCAGGAAATCACTGATTTTATCTTTCCAGGAAATTTCAGGCTCTTTTCCCGGACGAAATTCTACATAATAATCGGCTGCTGCCACCAGTGACATTGCCTTACCCGCCTTTCCGTCCTCAACCTGACGGGTACTGAGTACATGTACCCCTTCTACCATCACTGCATCCAGACGTCTTGTGATCTCTGAAGTAGGAACTGTCTCTGCCAGCTCCAGATCGAAGTACTCTCCCAGACTTTCCGTACCAACTCCTAATGGTGCGGCAAAAGACATGATCATATGCGGACTGTATCCACCGGAAAAAGCAACCGGAAGATTGGCTCTGCGGATAGCCTTCTGGAAATAACGCATGGTATCCAGATGTCCCACAAATTTCACAGGACCCTCTTTGCTGAATTTAATTCTTACCTTCATAACATACACCTCCGCCATAACGCATAGCACCACAGCCGGAACATTTCTGACGGCAGTTTGGTGTTACGGTTTCTTTCTTTGCCTGTTCCCATTCGTGGATCAGGAACTTCTTGGTCACTCCTGCATCAATGAAATCCCATGGAAGGATCTCATCTGTGGAACGTTCTCTGAGAGTATAGAAATCAATATCTGTGTTGGTTTCCGCAAAAGATTCTTTCCATATATTATAGTCAAAACTCTCTGACCATGCATCGTAGATCGCACCTTTTTCATATGCTCTAAGGATAACTTTTGAACAACGGCGGTCACCTCTTGCAAGGAAACCTTCAAGAATCGTTACATCCGGCTCATGCCAGCTGTAGCGGATACTTCTCTGGTTTAACTGTGCGCGGATCTCGCTTTTTACGACCTTTGCTTTCTCCACGAAATCTTCCTCTCTGTACATACCTGCCCACTGGAATGGGGTAAATGGTTTCGGTACAAAGAAAGAGGTACTTACATTGACCTGAACCTTGCCATTACGTTTTTCTTTCGGCACTTCTTCATAATAAGTTTCTGCAATTTTCTGAGCAAGATGAGCAATACCTTTCATATCATCTTCTGTTTCAGTTGGAAGTCCGAGCATGAAGTAAAGCTTTACCTGATTCCATCCACCTTTGAATGCTTCACCTGCACCATGAAGAATATTCTCTTCAGTCAGACCTTTGTTGATAACATTACGCAGACGCTGGGAGCCTGCTTCCGGTGCGAAAGTAAGGCTGCTCTTCTTTACATCCTGTACCTTGCTCATAACATCCAGGGCAAAAGCATCGATACGCAGGGATGGCAGAGAGATATTGACAGCATTGCCATGAAATTCTTCGATCAGGAAGTTTACCAGTTCCTTCAGCTCAGAATAATCACTGGAGCTTAGAGAACTTAAGGAAATCTCCTCATGTCCTGTATTCTGAAGCATTTCTCTGGCACTTGCCTTTAAATCCTCCACATTGCGCTCTCTGGTAGGACGGTAGATCATACCTGCCTGACAGAAACGGCATCCGCGGATACAGCCACGCTGGATCTCCAGGGTAACACGATCCTGAGTAGCTTTAATAAATGGAACTACAGGAGCTTTGATCGCGCGGTAGTCTTTAGTGACATCGGTGATCAGCTGTTTACAGACTTTCTCAGGTACGCCCTCTTTTGCAGGTGTAAAGGAAGCAATGGTGCCGTCTTCTTTGTAGGTTACATTGTATAAAGAGGGAACATAAATTCCGGGAATCTGGGAAGCTGCAAACAGGAAGTCTGCTCTGGAGCCGCCTGCTGCCTTGTTTGCCTTATATGCATCAAACAGAGCATCATAGACAGTCTCACCCTCGCCAATATAAAACATATCAAAAAATTCTGCGATCGGTTCCGGATTATATGCACATGCACCGCCGCCGATGACGATAGGGTCATCTTCCTTACGATCCTTTGCCAGAAGTGAAACATGGCTCAGGTCAAGTACCTGAAGCACATTGGTATAGCACATCTCATATCCAAGGGTAATACCAAGGAAATCAAACTCCTTTACAGGCTCCTGGGATTCCAGGGCAAAGAGAGGAATATGTTCCTCACGCATAATTTTATCCAGATCCATCCACGGAGAAAAGACACGCTCACACCAGACATCCTCACGTTCATTGAACATGTTATAGAGGATCATCATGCCCAGATTGGACATACCGATTTCATAAACATCCGGGAAGCACATGGCAAAGCGGATATCTACGTCATTCTTATCTTTCATTACAGAGTTGACTTCACCACCGATGTAACGGGCAGCCTTGTCAACTTTCATTAAAATTTCATCGCTTAAAGCTAGAGTTCTCATAGTATTCCTTTCAGAGGTTATTGTATCAACATTGTGTTAAGCAGGGAAAATCCCCCACAATATTCCTATTATATACGGAATGGTGGGGGATTTCAAGGGAGAGTCGGATAGTTTGCAGCTTTTATCTGACAGTATCAGGCTGTAAAAGCGTGAGTAATGTTTCGTATACATATGTATTTTCTCTAACAATTATAGAAAGTTCCTCTTTGGCCTGATTCAGCTGGTGAAATAAATTACGGACATCAGGCCTGCCTTCTTTGAAATGTTTTGAACGCAGATATCTGTTCTGATCATAGTAATATCGTTCGTCCAATATGATAACAAGACGTTTTATGTCTCTCACGGCAGTAATCTCATATTCATAACCCTGATGTATATAATCTTCCAGTAAGGCAGCAGTCTCCTCTTCATTATTTGCATATACAACAGAAACATGCGGATAGGGTTTTGAGGTTTTTCTGTCTGTAAGGTGTATCATATTCTGGATAAATGAGGAAAGTTCCGCATTGGTACGGATGCGGTTGGTTAAGTGAAACATCTGGATTTCCGGCAGGTTTTCTATGAGTTTTAATGTATTTACCCCTAATTCTTCAGGACATATGGCATCTTCGGAATCGCTGGAAAATATTACAGGAAACTCCCCCTCCGATTGCGTTAACAGAATCTGCAGTTTTTCTGAAGAAAGCAAATGTGCTTCGTCTACCAGAACTGCACTGTAATGTTTCAGCTCTGTATTTTCGGTCAGCTGATTGTCCGAAAGAAAAGCAATACGTTGTAAACGTTTATGCAGTATTTTCCATTCTTTTCCGGCATTGCCACAGTGAATCATGCATATCTGCTGACGCCTGGACAGTTTCATGGCGATATCATAGAGAAGCAATGTTTTTCCTGTTCCGGGAAGTCCGGTAAAACAGAAATATTCGAACCGGCTGATACGGAGTTTCTTTAAGATCTGGCGCTGGATATCCCGCTGCTGGGAAGTCAGGAAGTATTCTTTTTTCAGGAAACGGGCCGGTTCTGTGATGGGAGAAATCAGATATAGTTCGGCCTGAAACAGATCGTCAATATTCCCCTGATAATCACTGCTCTCCTTTTGCAGTGATCCGCACAGTTCTGTCCAGTCGGCTTCTGCAATATGATCATGATTGGTAAGCCTGACAAGGCGATTCTGACTGCTGATATACGTATAAGACTGTATGGAGCGTCCGAGAACGGAAAGATAATAACGGTTCTGCATAAGCTGTTTACGAATTGCCTCCTCAGATACAGCTCCGCTTTTCAGTTCAATATTTATAATCTGGTCGTCTTTGATCTGGAGAAGATCAAATTCTTTCCCGAGTTTTGGAATCTGGTAGGAATAGAAAAAGCGCAGGGAACAGACTTTAGTCATATGCGATTCTAACTGGCGTACCAGTGCTTTCATACTCTGAAGTTCCCATTCCCGTATTTTGAGGAAATATTCCCGACCGGATAACTGACGTTCCAGTTTTGACAGAGAATCTGTATTCTGATTTCTCGTAAGTGCATATATGGATATTGATCTCATAACTTTTACCTTTCATTTTGCCGGAATTCTTTTATACTATTATAGCAAATATCAGCAATTGCAGGTAGCCTGAAAACCAAAAACAGCCAAGTGGATTTTTCCCTGGCTGTTTTCCCCATCTGAATCAGATTCAGAAATTGTTTTGAAATATCTATTATATTGTGGTTTGGCTGAATTACTCAGCTACAGCGATAGCTTCCACTTCGCAGAGTACGTTCTTCGGAAGCTGTTTTACAGCAACGCAGGAGCGGGCCGGTTTGCTTGTGAAGTATTTCTCATACACAGCGTTGAATGCAGCGAAATCTGCCATATCAGCAAGGAAGCATGTAGTCTTGATAACATTGTCAAATGTAAGTCCGGCTTCTTCAAGAATTGCTCCTACGTTCTTGCAGGACTGCTCTGCCTGTGTTTCGATTTTATCGCCTGCAACTTCACCTGTAGCCGGGTCTACCGGAATCTGACCGGATGCAAATAAGAAGTTTCCTGTCATTTTTGCCTGAGAATATGGTCCGATTGCTGCTGGTGCTTTTTTTGTTTCAAGTGTTTTCATGAATGAATTCCTCCCGTACGATTTAGTGTGATTGATTGTCTGTATCTGTATCCTTATCTTACCACCAAAAAAATATTTAGTCAACGGCAAAAAAATTGTCACATGGAAAATTTCTCTTTTATTAATGAAAGAAAAGATAAAAAATACTGACGATAATCTGATCAGTGGAAGCTCTTGAGCCAGTTTACCAGAGAATCATGCCAGATATTATCATATACTGTTTTCTTCATCTGGTCTGTAACAAGGCCGTTACCTGCCATTTTGGCAAGGATTGCCTGCTGTAATTCATCTACAGTCATGTCTTCCGGGGATTTATTCAGGTCTACAATCACTGTCTTTTCCTTTTCAGCAGCGGCTTCCGTATTTTCCGGAAAACTGTTTTCTGCTGATGTGGCTGAAGTATCGGCAGTTTTTTCAGGCTGAATATCTTCTGCTTTTGCTGCTGCGGTTTCTTCTGCTGCGGTTATTGTTTTCTGTGCAGGAGACTCAGCCTGTGCGGAAGTTGTTTCTTCTGTTTCTTCCTGTACTTTTTCGATATCTGCAGTTTCTGTTTTTACTGGTATATATTCTGGCATTTCACCCGCCGGAACCCAGATTTCACCGCTGTTTGCGGCTACTGCTACATTGATACGTCCATCCTGAACAGGTACTTTACGGCCTGTGAGGGTTCCAATATATTCTGCGCAGTTTCCTGCCGGAAGGCTCATATCTGCTGCATTATCATCGTTATTTACGGTAACGATCACACGTATTCCGTCAAGGTCACGGGCAAATGCAAACTGGCGGTTAGTAAGCTGAAGTTCAGCGTAGCTTCCGTAGCTTAATGCAGGTGTATGCTGTCGTATCTTTCCAAGAGCTGCGATCAGGGCTGTACATGGATTCTTCTGTACTGCATCTGCATAGTCTTTGATATCCAGAGCCGGTCTGAGGCTGTCATCGGAGAATTTCTCTTTCTTTCCTTCAATACCGAACTCAGAACCGTAATAGATACTTGGTACACCCGGAAGTGTATAGAGTAAGACATGAACAGGTGCAAAATGTGCTTTATTTGAAAGCTTGGTATAAATACGTTCTACATCATGGTTGTCCACAAAGTTGTAGAGATCAAGATTTCCCATATTCTGGAGATATTTTACAGTATGTGCGATCTCGAAATAGTTATGATCGTTATGTCCGCTGTAGAGTGCTTTATGCAGGGCATAGTTTGTTACACTGTGGAGCGTTTCTCCATTTACCCATCTGCTGTAATCGCCATGGATCACTTCGCCCATAAGCCAGAAATCTTCCTTTACTTCTGCTGCTGTACGGCGCAGGGCACGCATGAAATCAAAATCAAGGACATCTGCCGCATCCAGACGGATTCCATCTACATCAAATTCTGATACCCAGAAACGGATCACATCACAGATGTAATTCTGTACTTCCGGGTTTCTTTGGTTTAATTTTACCAGAAGGTTGTATCCACCCCAGTTTTCGTAGGAGAAGCCGTCATTGTATTCCGTATTCCCTCCGAAGTTCACATTGCAGTACCAGTTGAGATATCTGGAATGTTCGCGGTTTTGCTGAATATCTTTAAATGCAAAGAAATCACGGCCTGTGTGATTGAATACACCATCGAAAATAACTTTGATCTCTTTTTCATGACAGGCTGCCACGAAGTTTTTAAGGTCTTCGTTGGTTCCGAGACGGGAATCCAGCTTCTTGTAATCTGTGGTTTCATAGCCATGTCCTACACTCTCGAATAAAGGTCCGATGTACAATGCTGTACATCCGATTTCTCTGATGTGGTCGATCCATGGAAGTAATGTGTTCAGACGGGAAACAGGAGCACTGTAGTCATTGTGCTTCGGCGCACCGGTTAAACCCAGTGGATAGATGTGATAGAAAATTGCCTCATTATACCAGCTCATAAATGACACCTCTGTTTTTAAATTTATAATTTCAATTTATGGGGATTTTTTTACCCTGATATCATACAGGAAAGAAAATAATTAGATAAACTGTATTATAGTTGAAATTATATTCATACGATTCTTATAATAACAGATTTTTCAGACAGAATCCAGTTTTTTTTCAATTTTGGCTTGTATATCTCAGGATAGTGATGTATGAACAGTAACTTAAAATTTACTCTACAAAAAAATCTACTTAAGGTATATAATATTGCTGTAAATAATCTGGATATGCATAGAAATAGAAAGAAACAAACATAGATAAGCAAGGAGAATATAAACTATGAGACATATAGATGAAATTCAGATTGCCGGAACTGCAATCCTGCTTTGTGGCGCGATGTTTGCGGTTTCTGCTGTGGCACCTACCGGTAATACAGTGTCAAAAGCTGTTACAAACTTTACGGAAGCTCCGGAAACTGCCGCTGAGGCTCAGGCACAGGCAGAAGCTCAGGCTGAGGAGGATGGATTTACCATTTATACTCAGGAAAGTAACTATGATTCTGATTATGACAACAGTTATAATGATACTTCTTACAATGACTCTTCTTACAATACTGATACGACGCAGGACGGTTCTCTGGATGATACAGGGCAGGAGAATGATAATACAGATACAGAAGATGGATCTTCTGATGATGGAAGCAGTGATCAGACATCGTCTGACGATACAGGGGATGATTCTTCCGATCAGATTGATTATCCCAGTGATGACAATTCCGGTGACAGCACAGATGGTTCTCTGGATAACTCTGATACATGGGAAGACAATGGAGAGGAAGTCCAGCAGATAGAGTATTAATCAATCTGACGCAGGACTTCACGCTAAAGCATTTTTCAAACCCGCTCCAAGATAGACTGGATTATTTGTATTATTTTACGAAATTACTATAATTATGTTTTTGTTTCTCAATAAATGGTATAATCAAACTGTTATTAACATTCAGGAGGCTTTTTATGAAGAAACAAAACAGGTTACTATCACTAATTCTATCTCTGTTCCTTCTGCTGTTTACCTTAGTTCCGCAATCAGCACTGACGGTAAAAGCTGAAGGCAACAGTGAGATGGCAGTTCATTTTATTGACGTTGGACAGGGAAATGCCATCTTAGTACAGTCCGGAGGACAAAATCTTTTGTACGATGGCGGGGATCAGAGCCATGCTGATCTGATCATCTCCTACTTACAGGAACAGAATGTGGAAAACATTGACTATATGATCGCTTCTCACTATGATGAAGATCATATCGGCGGTCTTGTTCCATGTATAGACAATTTCTCTGTAAGTAATATATTCGGACCAGACTATGTACATACTTCAAATTTATTCAATAATTTTATGAATACTGCCACTGCAAATGCAATTATCGTACAGTATCCTTCTGTAGGTGAAACATTTGATTTTGGCACCGGAAGTTTCACTGTTCTTGCACCGAATGGTATCAGCCAGAACAGTAATGATAACTCTCTTGTAATCAAACTTGAAAATGGTTCAAATAGCTTTATTTTTACCGGAGATGCAGAGGAAACCAGTGAACAGGATATGATCAGTACTGGTATGAACCTTGATTGCGATGTTCTTTCTGTTGGTCATCATGGGTCTGCAAGTTCAACTACCTGGGATTTCCTTGAGGCGACTTCTCCATCTTACGCAGTCATAAGCTGCGGAATCAATAATCAGTATAATCATCCGTCAGCAGATACAATGGGACGTTTATCAGATATGGGAATCCCTGTATTCCGAACAGATAAACAGGGTACGATCATTGCAGTCTCCGATGGAACAAATATTTCCTGGTCACAGGAGCCATGCAATGATTATTCTTCCGGAGACTCCTCTGTAAATGCTTCTGCAGGTGGCACTGGTGGAAACTCCTGGCAGGAAGAAACTACCACTTCTGATCCGGTACCTGAACAGGAAGAATCCAACAATGCAGATGTAGGAACAATGGTATGGATCCCTGCAACCGGCGAAAAATATCACAGCATTCCCAACTGTGGAAGAATGAACCCGGATACAGCCAGACAGGTATCCAGATCAGAAGCCGAGGTTATGGGATACGGACCTTGCAGTAAATGTTACTGATAAACAAAAACAGCCGCATTTGCGGCTGTTTTGTTAAAATCCTTCCTGTCTGCGTACTTTCCAGAGTTTTGCACGTTTCTGTGCAGCTTCATTCTCTATCTGCTGAGTAACTCCCTCAATGATAAGTCCCGGTACTTCCACAGGATGCTGATGTTCATCTGTTCCAACCATAATAAAATATGCGCGGTTGATCATGGTTCTGGTTCCATCAAGGGCTTCACAGTAAGTATCAATACGTACTTCCATGGAAGAACGTCCCACATGTGTAAGCCGTCCGATGAGAACGATGGTATCGTTCACTCTGGCTCCGGCTTTGAAATACATATTGTCTACTGCAACAGTTACCACATTCATTTCCGCATGACGCTTGGCAACAATACCTGCTGTTTCATCAATCCATGCAAGCAGCTGTCCGCCAAACAGATAACCTGCGGCATTCAGACACTTTGGCATTAATAAATGAGACTGCTCTGTTAAGGAGTCCTCAACTCGTTTCATTTTTCTTTCTGACATTTCTTTTCTCACTTCCCCTTTATCATGCTTTCTGTTGGCTATTATAGCACGTTCCATGATTTTGTGTTATATTTTTCATAATTTTCCTTCTGTATAATTTTAAAGCGTTATCACTTTAATATGATTGTATGAAAAAAAATACAATCTTTATCTTGCCTTTCCCATCACTTTACTGTACAATGTTTAAATAGGTACAAATACAAATGTTCGCCATAGTAAAACACTGATCGCAAGGATGCATCTGCAATTCACTGTATCAGTGTTTTTTAATAAAATTCACTATAATATGCATTATTTACGAGTATTGCTATAAGTGAATTTGCGAGTATTGCTGTAGATAAATAACGGGGAAATGAGGAATGATATTATGGAAAAACATGAAATGATGAGTCTGGAAGATTCCGGACAGCTTCGTGACAAAATGAGATTCTTTGAACAGGAACTGCTCAAGAATCATCATATCGATCCAAATCTGTATGTAGAATATAATGTAAAAAGAGGTCTTCGTGACTCCGCAGGTAAAGGTGTCCTGACAGGTCTTACAGAGATTTCTGATGTTAATGGTTATAATCTGATCAACGGCAGACAGATTCCGGCTGATGGACGTTTATACTATCAGGGAATCAATGTACAGGATATCATCAGTGGTCTGAACGGAAGACGTTTTGGATTTGAAGAAACAATTTATCTTCTGATCTTCGGTAAGCTCCCTGATAAGGAAGAACTTTCCAGATTTCTGGATATGATGTCTGATATGGAGGAGCTTGGCGGTCGTTTTGTCCGCGATGTTGTTATGAAGGGAACCAATGCCAATATTATGAATGCCATGCAGCGTTGTGTTCTGGCTCTCTATACATATGATGACAATCCGGAAGATATTTCTCCTGAAAATGTACTTCGTCAGTCTCTGGAACTGATTGCAAAGCTTCCTGAAATTGCCGTATATTCTTACCATGCATATCGCCATTTCAGAAAGGATGACACCTTATTTATCCGTAATCCGCAGAAGGGGCTTTCTCTTGCCGAGAACATTCTTCTTATGCTTCGCCCGGATGGAAAATACACAGAACTGGAAGCAAAAGTTCTGGATATTGCACTGATCCTGCATGCTGAGCATGGTGGCGGTAATAACTCCACTTTCACCACTCATGTGGTAACTTCTTCAGGGACAGATACCTACTCTTCTACTGCTGCATCCATCGGATCTCTGAAGGGACCTCGTCATGGTGGAGCAAACCTGAAAGTTCAGAATATGTTTGCTGATCTGAAGTCTCATGTAGATCAAGATCACTGGGATAACGAAGATGAAATCATAACTTACCTCAAGAAGGTTCTGAATAAAGAAGCATTTGACCATGCAGGGCTGATCTATGGTATGGGGCATGCAGTCTATACACTTTCCGATCCTCGAGAAGTGATCCTGAAACGCTTTGCCCAGGCACTTGCTGAGGAAAAGGGAATGACAGAGGAATTCGAGCTTTATAACAGAGTAGAAAATATTGCCGGCAAACTGATTATGGAACATAGAAAACTGTTTAAGAATGTCTGCGCAAATGTGGACTTCTACAGTGGATTTGTATACAGCATGCTTGGTATTCCGGAAGAATTATTTACTCCGATCTTTGCTATTGCACGTATGCCGGGCTGGAGTGCTCACCGCTTGGAAGAACTGATCAATGCAAATAAGATCATTCGTCCTGCTTACAAATATGTAGGACATCATACAGATTTTGTTGCTTTTGACGAAAGGTAAACAGATGAAACTTATTACTGGCTGCGGTTCATTCCGCAGCCGTTTTATTATGTCACTAAAGTGAGCTTCCCGCAGGAAGAGAATCCTGCGCTACTGTCCACTGGTAATATCCTTTCTCGTAAAAATATAATTTGCATTTGTTGTATGAGGTCTGTATAATCAAAATAAATCCGAAAAAGGAGGTATTCTCTATGGCAAAAGAACAGATTGCAGTTGCAGAACTGGTTTTAAATATGATTCTTGGAAAAACAGGCGGTACACGTGTAGATTATTTCCCACAGAAACCGGATTTTCCGTTTGATGCAGTTTATGAGCAGGCATTTGTACGTGCCACACCGGAGAGTCAGGGAATCTCCTCTGATCTGTTTACTGCCCTTCTTCGGGAACTGGATGCTTCCAAAGATACGGAAATGCATCATTTTATGGCACTGCGTCATGGCAAGGTAATTTGTGAATGTAATTTTGCACCATACCCTAAAGGAATGTGGCATATTACACATTCCATGTGCAAGAGCATCACAGGTATGGCAATCGGCATGTTGATCGAAGAGGAAAAATTAAAGCTCGATGAAAATATTTATGACATTTTTCCGAATCATATAAATGCCTTTTCAAAGATTTTCCGCCCTGTGATCACAGTAGAGAATCTGCTGACCATGACAAGCGGCATAACTTTTAATGAATCAGGTATCGTGTCCGGAAATGACTGGCTTGGAAGCTTTCTGAATGCATCTGTCAATGGAAAACCCGGAACGGAGTTTCAATATAACAGTCTGAATACTTATGTTCTTTCTGCAATCGTGACGAAACGTACAGGAGAAACCCTGACCGAATATCTGACTCCGAGACTGTTTGGTCCTCTTGGTATCACGAAATATTACTGGGAAACCTGTCCGAAAGGAATTACAAAAGGCGGCTGGGGACTGTTTCTCTGTGCAGAAGACATGGCAAAACTTGGCCAGCTGTATCTTCAGAGGGGAAAATGGAATGGTCAGCAGCTGGTGTCTGAATATTGGATAGAAATATCTACGGCACGACATCTGAAAACTCAGAATGGCACCTATGGATATGGATATCAGCTATGGATGGAACAGCGCCCGGGAAGCTTTGAATATAACGGAATGTTGGGACAGAATGTTATTATTTATCCGGATATGGATATGGTTCTTGTCACAAATGCTGGAAATAAAGAAATGTTTCAGGACTGTATCATGCTGAATATCATTCGGAAATATTTCCCTGTTAATTATCATCCCGCCGATGTTCTACCTGAGAATCCGCTCTCCTATAGTCTTCTGAAACGGTTGTGCGGAGAACTGGAAAATGGAGAAAATAATAACAGAAGTACTTCTCTGCGCGGGAGATGGAAAAGAAATGTAGTTTCCAGAAGGAAGCATTCAGATAAAAAGTACAGCTACCGTATTTCAGCAGCCGTTGATCGCCCATCTGATCATCACAGTTTTATGCGGGCTGTAAGCGGCAGAACTTATGTTATGGAACAGCAGAATATTGGAATTGCGCCGTTGTTTGTGCAGGTATTCCACAATAATATGACAGATGGTATTTCTGAAATTTCTTTTACTTATGATGCGGGAAACTTTTACGTTTCTTTTACCGAAGGTGAGGTAATCCATAAACTTCCTGTTGGATTTGGAAGGGCTGCGGATGGATGTGTTGATCTTCATGGAGAACATTACCTTGTAGCTACACTGGGAGAATTTGCAAGGGATGAAAACGACATCCCAGTATTAAAGCTGGAGATTACTTTTATAGAAGAATGTGTGAAACGAAAGGCGCACATTTTCTTTCATGAAGATGATGAAATTGAGATCAGATGGAACGAAACACCCGGTAAAAAAATGATTCTGGCAGGACTGAGTTCTATTACTGAAGAACTGTCAGGAAACTTCCTGTATAATTCGCTTCTGGGAGATCATAATATTACGACGACAGAACTGCTGCACCGGCTTATGGAACAGACGATTGAGCCTGCTGTAAGGGGATATCTGAAGAGTTCGAAAGAAACAGACAGTATTGATACAGATGAGTGAATATAATAAAGTCTCATATACAAAAATGCATTTCTCACTAAACGATTAAGATGAGAAATGCATTTTGCATTTTACAGGTTGATTTTATTTATGGTATGAATTATTCACGAGGATTGCTATAGTTCTGTTTAGTCCTGTTTTACATTAAAAGCTTTCATTCCCGGATATACTGCGCTTGCGCCGAGCTCTTCTTCGATACGGAGAAGCTGGTTGTATTTTGCAACACGTTCGGATCTGCTGGGAGCTCCGGTCTTAATCTGGCAGGTGTTCAGTGCTACTGCAAGGTCTGCGATTGTTGTATCTGCTGTCTCGCCGGAACGATGAGAAGAAATTGCGGTGTAGCCTGCTTTGTGAGCCATTTTAATTGCTTCCAGTGTTTCAGATACGGAACCGATCTGGTTTAATTTGATCAGGATCGCATTACCTGCGCCAAGGCTGATACCTTTTGCAAGTCTTTCTGTATTTGTAACAAACAGGTCATCACCGACAAGCTGTACTTTGTCGCCAAGTCTGGCTGTAAGTTTCTGCCATCCTTCCCAGTCTTCTTCATCCAGACCGTCTTCGATAGAGATGATCGGATATTTTTCGCATAATTTAGCCCAGTGCTCAATGAGCTCTTCGGATGTATACTCTGTGCCGGCTTTTGGAAGTTTATAATATCCTTTGCCTTTTTCACTCTTCCATTCAGAGGAAGCAGCATCCATGGCAATCCTGAAGTCTTTGCCTGGTTCATATCCGGCTTTCTTAACTGCTTCAAGGATTGTCTCGATTGCTTCTTCATCGGATTTCAGTGCAGGTGCGAAACCACCCTCATCACCTACTGATGTAGCAAGTCCGCGTTCTTTCAGGATAGAAGCAAGTGCGTGGAAGACTTCTGCACACCATCTTAAGCATTCTTTGAAGGAAGGTGCCCCAACTGGCATGATCATAAATTCCTGTACATCCAGACCGGATGATAATGCGTGGCATCCACCGTTTACGATGTTCATCATTGGAACTGGAAGACGGTTTCCGGATACTCCGCCAAGGAAACGATACAGCGGAATCTCAAGAGAAGTTGCTGCTGCTCTGCAGCATGCGATAGATACTGCAAGGATTGCATTTGCTCCAAGTTTGGATTTATCTTTTGTTCCGTCTGCTGCGATCATAGCTGCGTCTACTGCATAGATGTCGCTTGCATCGAGACCTTCGATTGCTTCGTTGATTGTTGTGTTGATATTCTCTACTGCTTTCTGTACGCCTTTTCCAAGGTAACGAGCTTTATCTCCATCTCTTAATTCCAGAGCTTCGAATTCTCCTGTAGATGCACCGCTTGGAGCTGTTCCTCTTGCTACAGTGCCATCCATCAGATATACTTCTGCTTCTACTGTCGGATTTCCTCTGGAATCCAGAATTTCTCTTCCAATTACTTTCTCAATTTCTAAGTACATGATAAATCCCCTTTCTGGTTTTGCATTTGGACTCCTGGTACACCGCAACTGGGATGTACCGGGTGGATCATATCTGAGGTACGGTTTTTCAGCAGAACCGTGATTTCAGCAAGTACAGATGTGATCCGGTGTTCCGAAGAATTCAGCAGTCTTCGGATGGAGTTCAAATGATTTAATTCACACGAGAGTTTACTATATCTAACTCTGTTAGTTAGTATATTCTAACTTTTATAAAAATGCAAGAGGGAAATTGGTGGGATATTGAGAAAGTATTTCAGAAAAAATATAGATTTATATTTTAGTTTAAGATTTCAAAATAATTAAAGTAAAAAAATCTTCAGATATCTAAAATAACTCTCAAATATCTGAAGATTTTTTATATTACATAAACAAGTATTTAATTAATGAGGGCATTTTGCATATGTAACAGTATTATCGTATTTAGCATTAGCGCTATATCCACATTTTTCGCATCTTTGGCATTTATATATTTTAACAGTACATCCGCCAGAAGAATTTTTGGAATGTGTATAAAAAGTTGCCGGAACCATACTATGTGTACATAATGCATAGGTGTCTGATGATTTTTGTGCTACTATCTGATTTCCATCTGCATCAACATATACCGTATCACCTTGAGAAAAATCAATAGATTTTATTATACTTTCATTTACATCATCAAATCCAAAATCATATATTGAATCATCAGAAACGAATTCTTCAAAACTTTCATCCGACGATTGTACTGGCTGATACGCCATTACCGTCCCAGCGCTCGCCACAACTGTCAACGCCGACACTGCCACCATAATTCCTCTCTGTAACATCCCTTTTCTCTTTTCCTTCATCATGTAGTTGATCCTCCTTTTTAATGTTTTAAAATCCTTTCCTTCTTTATTGTTTTTATGTCCGGAAAGGTTATTTTTCCACACGGCTGGGCGAATATCAGAAGTTGCGGCTTCTAATACCAGCAAACTTGCATAGTCTTGACGTTTTTCTTTTGTACAGCCATCGACGGCTACACTGTCACTGACTATTTCTGCTGTATCTATGTAAAGGAAAAGTAAAAGATATGCCACAGGATTCATCCAGTGCAGGCACAGAACGAAAAGGCATAAAAGTTTTACTAAATTGTCATGATTTTTCAAATGTGTATGTTCATGCTTATATACCATAATAAAATCAGGATGCAGAGGAAAACTCTCTGGAAACACAATCTTCTGACGGAAAAATCCAATGGTACATGGACCACAGATCTCATCTGGAATCAGATAATAGGTGAGATTATCTTCTGGATTTTCAATCTTTTCAAAGATATAGTTCCGTATAGAATGTGCACCTCTCCAGTATTTAACAATCTCATAGATTGCAAAGATAATAATTCCTGTTAACCAGATTCTGGCAAATAGATTAAACCATTGAGGTATCCATATGTACTCACCCTGCTTTTCACTCCAGAAAGCCAGAGAACCTGACATATAGGAATCAGCTTTTCTACCAATTAACATTGTTTCTGGAAGTGCATCTTTTGGAAGCAAATATTTAACCAACTGCACAGGTACCAGATAAAAGAACACACCTGTCAGTAGTAATCTTCTTCCGAGAATGTAATTATAGTTTCCACGCTGGATTATATACAAAAGTAAACAGATCACAACAGGAATACTTCCTGCAATGGACATACAAACTAACAGTTCCATTTAAACATCACATCATTTCTTCTTAATATATTCTAATAAATATTCTTTCTCTTCCTCTGTAAGTTTCTGATCAGAGGTCAGAGCACTGACAAGGATGTTCATATCAGGAACTATATATCCTGATGCGGATGACCTGAAAGTGTGTGCAGATTTGGCAGCTTCAGTTTCACCCTTTTCTTTAGCAAGTTCATTTAACTTATCATACAGGTAGCGGTTTCTCAATCCAAGAACAAACATAGATGCCGGGTATAGTAAGGATACTACAGCAGCACCAATCATGTATAAAGTAAATGTATGTGTATCGTTTACCGGAGGTTTGCTCATAAAGTTAATAAAGAAACCAATACCAGAAAAAACAGTAAATAAAATCCAACAGACAAGTTCTATTTTCTTTTTCATTCTTTCGTCTCCAGATCATTAATAATTGTAAATTTCTGTCATTTCTTAACTACAGTTAGTCTACCATATTTTGCACAAATTAAGCAACTGATTTTTATGAATTTATCGGACTTCTTACCGTCATTATTCGAGATTTATCGAGAAATTGCACAATAGATTATGGACTTGTGTTACATTTTTTGAACACTTCTTCCATAGCGCGTCATCCGAGGACTGCAAGCTCCTTCTGATAAACTGCGGAGTAGTTATTTGGTATAGAGCCACGTAGCGAAGCGGTAGATTTTATCCGCTTGACAAATACATTTATCAGATATATTTCTGAAATGCTCTCAATATGCAAAAAAGATTCCATTTTTCTATAAATCATTCAAATCCATGACTATTGATTTCATCTACCAGAGACACATCTCTGAATGCAACAAGGTGTCTGATAAAGTAAAAAGCCAGGAAAGAACTGTTCAATCACTGAACAATTCCTGCCTGGTTTCTCATGGAAAATTAAAACGTATTTTTATTTATGAAGAAAAGAAAACAGTCCTTTTTTCTTTTCATATGGCTCTGATGTAATGCCTTTTACTTCATATCCTGTAGCACTGATCGCTGTTTTTAATTTTGCTTCGTCTACCGGTCCGTCTGAGATGATCACGGTTTCTCCTTTGCTGTGGGAAGATGTAACTTTATCTACCTGGAAAGCTTTTCTCACTGCATCATTTACGTGAGATTCACACATACCGCACATCATGCCGTCTACTTTTACAGTTGTTTTAATCATGTTGTTATCCTCCATTTCTATTATTACAATACTGTTAAAAGCATGATCTGTCATTATAAATTAGAACTCACTAACAGAAATTATAGCATATGTTTTTTTCTTTTACAATAAGTGTAAGTTTTAATTGTAATTAAAATTTTATGCTACTTTTTTGCTTTAATTTCAGTAGTTTTATGCCAATGCCTGGGCAAGAGCTTTCTGAATTGCTCCAAGGATTCCCTCTGAGGAATAAGTGGCACCGCTTGCAGCATCAATTCCGTCTGCTGACTGATTTCCCATAATCTGAGGATAAATAGTTTCCCATGCATAATCAAAGTACTCAGGTGAATCACTGTTACTCTGTTCAATAGATGCAATCTGACCGCCCTGAATCGTTACGGTTACATTTACTCTTCCACTGTATCCGTAGCTTGAGCCTGTATAAGTTCCGTCAATATATGGTCCTGTAGGTTCCGGCGTAGGCTCCGGAGTCTCTTCCGGTGTTGGTGTGGGAGCTGGTGTTTCCTCTGGTGTTGGAGTGACTTCTGGAGTCGGAGTTTCTTCCGGTGTCGGGATTGGGGTTGCCTCAGGAATTGGCGTAACTGTTACTTCTGGTGTTGGAGTTGGTGTCACTTTTGTGGTGCCTTTTTCTGCCTGCTTCTGAATATCTTTCATTGCGTTTATGATACCCTTTGAAGAGTAGGTTGCACCACTGACAGTATCAATGCCATCGACAGACTGATTCTGAATGATCTCATTTTCCAGGATGTCCCATGCTTTCTTAAAGAACATAGGCGTATCTGTATGCTCTGCTTCCAGAGACTTGATCACACCTTTTTTAATCTTAGCTGTCAACGTAATTGTCCCACTGTATCCTTTACCGGTTCCTGTATAGGTTCCGTCTTTGTAAATCTGTTCGTCTCCCGGCTTCGGTATTGGAGAAGGTTTCTTTGTCGGTTTCGGTGATGGAGTGGGAGTTGGCGTAACAACTGCCTGATTTCCTGATGGAATTGCCTGTGACAATGCATTCTGAACCGCAGTAATAATTCCGTTTGAAGAATAAGTGGCACCACTGACTGCATCTACGTTCGGAGACTGGCTTGCAAGAATTTTGCTGATCACACCCTGTGCATTTGCAAAATAGGAGGCTGTTTCGTTTGATGCATCTACAATATTGATAGCTGCAATTTTATGGTCAGTGACAGTTACCTGAACAGTGATCGTTCCTCCGAAACCGGTTCCGGATCCTGTATAGGTACCATCTGCATATCCACCGGCAGGAACTTCTGTAGTTGGTGTGACTGTGCTTCCTGCACCACCCCCTGCTGTACCTCCATTTGCAGAGGAACCTGTAGATGAATTTTTCTTTGTTCCTGTTTTAATCTTACTTGTTTTTTTTGATGTTTTTGAAATTGAGGTTCCATTGGTTTCAGAAGAGTCTTCTGAATCAAAATCCTTACCTGCAGTTCCTTGTGAAATCAATTCTTTAATCTCGTCAGTAGACATAATATTATTATTGGAAACCGATGTAGTCTCCACAGGACTTTTATCTGCCTGATAACAGGTTACACAGACTGCTGCAAAAACTGCTGCCGCAGGAATAAGCTTTAACCATGAACGGAAACTGTCCTGTTTGGGTTTCATTTCCGGAGTCTTATTATTTTTCTGCTCATTATTTTTGTCCATAAATTTCTCCTTCTTCAATAGTTCCAGGAAATCATATTCAAATGATTTCTTTTCAACTGTATAAAGTTTTACAGTTGAAAAGAAATCCTGCCCTTTCTGGTGGGATACAGGATTTCTTTCCTCTTGTCTGCGAATCCGATTGCAAATATCCGCCTGACTTCAGTCAGGTCAGATTATTTTACAGTTACTTTAACTGTTTTGGTTACGCCATTGCATGTTACTGTGATCTTGGCAGTACCTTTTTTAATACCTTTAATTGTACCCTTGGATGATACTGTAGCAATTTTCTTGTTGCCGGATTTGTATGTAACTTTTCCTGACGGAGCTGCTTTTGCTGTGATCTTAGTTGTTTTGCCGACTTTTACAGATACAGATGTTTTGCTCAGTGTAAGAGTTGGATTTTTAACTGTTACTTTGCAGGTTACCTTTACATCTCCGCATTTAGCTGTGATGACTGCACTACCTTTTGCTTTTGCAGTAACTTTACCGGTTGTTTTGTTTACGGCTGCAACTTTTGGGTTACTGGAAGTAAATGTAACTTTTGGTGCATCTGCTCCTGTTACAGTTGCCTTCAGTGTAGTTGTTTTTCCTTTGTAAACAGTGGCTGTTTTCTTGTTGAGAGTTACTGTTACCTTCGTATCTGCTTTAACAAGAGCCTCTACTGCTGCGTTCAGATGAGTTGTAGCTTCATCAACCTCTGCCTGAGTTGGCTTTTCTTTTGCAAGAAGATCCTTTGCTTCCTGAAGTTCTAACTGCATTGCCTTCCAGGAATCTGCTGTGTAATCTGCTTCTTTTAAGGCTTCTGCTTTTTCTACTGCTGCTTTTAATGCTGTTGTATCTGCTTCTCCTGCTTCCGGTTTTACGATGTTTGCATCTGTTGCATTAACTTCAAATACAGTATCTGCATATCCCATTGCATATACAGTGATTTTCCATTTGCCGGTTCCATCTGTTCCTTTTGGAAGCTGGCAGCGATAGGAATCTGTCAGACCAAGCTGGATTCCCATTGCCTTGTGCATCCAGTTATCTGCTGCAAATTTTGTTCCGTAAGATGCCAGAACTTTATTACCATTTCCGTAGTAATCCCATTTTACAGCATACATTTTAGCACCAAGAGCACCATATCCGTCACCGGTAATATCTACTCTTAAGAATTCGCCGTAACTTCCATTTGCTTCTTTTACTGTTGCGGTAACATTGGATGCTGTCTGGAGTGCCTGATCTTTAAGTCCGGAACCTGTACCGTTTGTTCTTGCCTTGAATGTGAATGTTCCATCGGAACCTTTTACAGCTTCTTTTAAGCCGTTTGTTTCAGCGGTAACATCCGCAACTGCACTATAGGACTGCAAATTGTTTTCTCCAAATCCTCCGGCAACTGTGCTTCCGTCTTCCACAACCTTGAACTGGGATTTGAAGGCTTCATAATCTTCTGCCTTTACTGCGACAGGCACATATTTCAGACCTACAACGCTGTAATGGTCGAATTCTGCAACGCTTCCGTCAGCTTTTGTGATCTGTCCTCGCTCAGGCTGATTCAGCTTTACAGTTGTTCCGTCCGTAAGAACTGCATCATTAGCTGAGGTCCAGTAGGAAATCTCATAAGAACCGCCGTTTTTGTCATACATGATTGCTTCACACTGGTAGCTTCCTCTGTGCAGGCCATGGTTTACAGTAGCTCTGGTTACTGTGTCGAAACCGCCTTTGTCAAGTTCATCATGGCTGTCTTTTGTTCCATTGGAAGCTGTGTTTGCAGCATTATAAACTCCCTCAGATGCCCAGTACTGTGCCCATGTCAGACCTGCATAGACATATTTGTAGCCTGTTTCTGCTGTTGCAGCGAATTCATCTTCTGCTGCTGCCTGATCGTCAACAAAAGGTGTTTCCTCATCGCCTGCAAAAACATCAGCGGTGTCATCTGCTGCATCAAACTCATCTGTCTGTGCCTCAGTCTCCACCGCAGTATCAGATGTAAAATCCGCAGCCATAACCGGTAATCCTGAAACCATCATTGCTGCACTTAAAATTGCAGGAGCTGCCATTTTGATTAAATTTCCTTTGCGCATACCTTTAAATCCTCCTGAATATGAGTTAGTAAATATATTTCCAAACTGTCCGGAAAACTGAAATTTTTGACAGTTCAGAAATCTTTATATAAGATAAACCTATTCACCGATGGAATAAGTATCTTTCAGTAATTGAAATCTTTCTTTCATGCCTTCCGTCATCCAGACATGATCAGAAGCATCTACGAACAGACCGTCTGCATTGTATTTCTTCAAAAGTTCTTCTGCCTTTTCTTTTCCCAGTACAAAGCATGCAGTGGAAAGTCCGTCTGCGTTCAGGCCGTCATCACACACAACCGTCACAGATGTGAGACCGCTTCTTGCAGGATATCCTGTAGCAGGATCCAGTATATGATGATATCGAACACCATCTTCTATAAAGTATTTTTCGTAATCTCCGGAAGTAGATAAAAATTCAGTACCATTCAGAGTAACTACTCCCAGGTAATCACCTTCTGTATCCCGCGGATCAGTGACAGCTACCTGCCAGGCAGAGCCGTCAGGTTTGCTTCCATAGCTCATAACACTGCTGCCGCCGAGATTCAGGATCATACCGGATACATTTTTATCTGCATCAAGAATCTTCTTTGCTGCATCGCAGCCGATTCCCTTACCTGCAGCCCCCAGATCAAGGGTTACTCCCTCCGGCATGGTAACTTTATTTCCATCCAGAGTCACCTTGTCATATCCTACATTTTCAAGCAGGGAATTTAATTCATCATCTGAAGGAATGTGCGGATTTTCTCCGTCAATGTCCCACAGGCGGATCACTCTTCCCATAGTAGGATCCATGGCTCCGCCAGAAGCTTTCGACAAATCCAGTACCTGTTTTAAACAGGTGGCAGTTTCATCAGATACCGTTGTTGTATTCCCGGCATTTTGATTGATCTGGTATATCTGAGAACTTTCTTTTGTCCAGGAGATCCCGTTTTCTTCCACATCTTTTAATGCAGAGATTACGTCTGCTGTGATGTCCTCACCTGTTGTGTAAAGAGTCTCTGATACTACGGTGTCCATAGCAAAGTCTGTTTTGGTGTATGTGTTTATTTCAGAGTTTCCCCATGCAGTCCGGGATGTACATAAAAGAGAGGCCGTAATGAAAAGTCCCAGTACAAAAGAGCGTTTGTTTGTCATATATTTCTGATTCCTTATCCTCTTATTGTTATCATCAACTAACTCTATAGACTATATCACTGTCGGAAAAGTATGTCTACCAATACAGTTAGTTCTTACTAATCAAATTTTTTCAATAAGTTAGCAGTTGCTAATTTTTATCAATAATAGTGCCTGTATGAATATTTTTCCTTGGGCAGACTGCAGTGCAGGCGTGACAGCAGATGCATTCCCCTGAATGTGCAGTATCACCGTCAATATCCAGATGTGCCGGACATCTCTTCTTACAGAGAGTACACTTTGGCGCACAGTTTGGACGATTTCGTTTGAAAAGTGCTCCCGGGATGATCGGCATGATTGCAAATACTGCTCCCATGGGACAGAGAAACTGGCAAAAGAAACGCTCCTGTGTACACATTCCGGCCATGATCAGGATCAGCAGAACTGTTCCCACAATGTAGGTAGATTTCGGCAGTCTGCCTGTTGTAAGCATGGAGAATACATCCCATGGACTCATTCCCTGTAATTTAGAATAGAATCCTGTCATGCAGGAAAGAAGCAGGAACGCAAGGAGTACATATTTTACTTTCTGCAATCTGTGTACCCATTCCTCCGGATATCCATGTTTTTTCTTTTTTCCAAAGCATTTCGCACGGATAAACGCGGTAAGCTCATACAGAGCATCTCCCAGCGAGCCAAACGCACAGGCATAACCGCAGAAATGACGCCCGAACAGAATGGTAATAATTAACAGTAACGCCGTAATATCCAGAAAAGAGTTCCAGGTTACGCTCTGCTGTCCTCCGATTGCAAGAAAGATGGATTTGACTCCTGCAAATGCTGTGGAAAAAAGGGAGGGCGCTGCTATAAAAAATATAAGCTGTATGGCGGCACGGATCAGCCGTACCTTTCGTTGTTTCTTTTTCATGCGTTTTCCGCCTTTGATAATGCGTCATTTACTGCTTCTAAGATACCGGTAGAACTGAAAGTTGCTCCGGAAATAGTGTCAACATCTGTGCTCTGCTCGCTGATGACACTGTTTATGACATTCTCGCCCTGTGACAGATAAGCACTGTCCTCACCCGGTGCACTGACTACACTGACTGCTGTAATGGTATCATCTTCCAGAGTCACCTGAACAGTGATCGTTCCACCGTATCCGGTTCCTGAACCTTCAAAAGTACCGTTCTTATATACATTATCAGAATCATCGGCATCTTCAGAATCTGCCTGATCTGCATTTTCTTTATCCTCTGCAGAATCTTTTTCGGATTTATTATCAGCTTCTGAAGATACATCAGAAGAAGCATTACTTTCTGCTGCTGTTTTCTGTTCCTCATAAGTTTCCTTTAATGCTGTAAGGATCTGGTCCTGCTGTTTCTCCAGACTCTCTGTTTTTGCAGTCAGGTCTGCAATATCCTGGGCCTGTTCCTTATCTTTTACTGTTCCGTTATAGAAAAATACCGCCATGATGATCAGCAAAAGTGCGATCAGACGCAGATAAAAGTTTTGATTATTCACGTTGTTTCCTCTCCTTCATTTTATTTTTGCCGGATATGATATCTGTTTTTAAATGAAGCAAAACTTAATCATAACTAACTTTAAAAGTGTATCATTTTCGTATACAAAAATCTATATATAACAGATTCTGCTAATGTTGTTTTTTTCTCATTAAGATGACCCCGGAACAAAATCCGAGGTCATTTATTGTGTGAATTATTTACCTGTTATCGTTTATTTTACTTTTACTGTAAATACCTTCTTAACACCATTGCAGGTTACTGTGATTTTGGCAGTACCTTTTTTCTTTCCTTTTACAACGCCTTTGGAGCTTACTGTTGCAATCTTGGTGTTGCTTGACTTGTAAGTAACCTTTCCTGATGGAGTTGCCTTTGCGGAAATCTTTGTTGTTTTTCCAACTTTTACAGTTGCTGAAGATTTGGTAAGTTTCAGGGATGGATTTTTAACTGTTATCTTGCAAGTTACTTTGTATTCTCCGCAGGATGCTGTGATCACTGCTGTTCCTTTTGCCTTAGCAGTTACAACACCTTTGCTGTTTACAGCAGCCACTTTTGTGTTGCTGGACTTCCATGTGATTTTATCTGTAAGGTTTGTTGTAACTTTGAGAGTGGTTTTTGTGCTGCCTTTTGTATAAAGAGTCTTGGAAGAAGTATTTAATTCAAATGTGTTTTCTGCTTCTTTGTAAGTAAAAGTAAGATTATTCTTATATCCTACAGCAGTTATTTCAAATACAGTTGTGTCTGTTACCTGAAGATCTGTAAGATCAAGAGTTCCATCTTCTTTTACAATGACTTTGCTTCCTCTTCCTGTTGCAGCATATTCTGTATCATCAACTTTTACTTTGCTGATGCTCTTAATGTATGCAGAGAACTCTTCTGCTGTAATGCCTTTTGCTGCAACCAGTTTTGTCTCGTTACTGTCATAAGAAGCCGGCATTTTGTCTGTATTTACTGTAAATTCAGTTACAATGGCTGCATATTTTCCGCTGGCATCTGCAATTTCAACCTTATGTGTTCCCAGTGCAAGAGCTCCAACTGCAAGTTTTCCGTCTGTGCAGGAAACCGCTGTTTTGTCTACAGTATACTGTGCCTTGAAGTCTGCCGGCAGAGCCTGGTCAAAGGTAACTGCTGCAGATGAGTCTGTATTCATAATATCTGCTACTGTTGCCTTGATTCCTGTAGTTGTCTGCACCTTTACATCCGGAACATCAAAAGTGATCATGCCCTTATCTGTGTAATAAGTAACGCTGTCAATTGTTTTTCCCATGATTGATTTATAATGTGCAGAAGAAACAGGGCATCCGTGAACTTCTGTTGTATATCCGGTTCCCCAGGCAAGCATACTTCCACGCCAGATATTCTCCAGATGACGCAGGCCATAGTTGGTTCCGTCTGTAGTATTTACGGTTACACCATAGATTTTATCTGTATTTGTATCAATTACTGCTGCAAAAGCCTCATTGTTAAGATCAAGCTCATAATCACCGTAATTTGTTTCTGTTTTCAATGCAGCATCAATGGCAACGGTCTTTGTCTGCGCACCTTTCATTGCTGAGAAAGAATAGCTGCCGTCTGCATTTACAGTAAGTTCTTTGTAATAAGACGGTGTTTCGCTTAAAATGTAATAAGAGTAAGAGGCATTTTCAATCAGGGAATCTTTTCCTGTATAGGTGTTGCTGCTTGTCTGTCCTCTGTTTGTCACTGTGATCGTTACAGAGTCGGAATCTGTGACCTGCTTCTGGTCTTTCAGAAGGGAAAGATCACTGACCTTTACAGGGAAAGTAACACCTGTTACATCGGTTCCATTGGGGTCTACGTGATAAGCGGAATTTCCGTTCATCATACCTGCTGTTCTTGATTTATTAAGAGTTGCAGATGTAAAGGCATCAACTTTTACATCATTATTTTTCAGTTCTGCCTTGTAGAAATCATCATATGGAATATTCATAAGCACATAAGCTTCACCCTGCCGTGCTTCAGCAGCAAAAGCATCCTGGACATCTTCGGTGGTAAATTCTTCCTGCGCATCCTCAGCGGCAAACTCTTCGGAAACAGAGAAATCTGTGCTGTCTGTAATTACCTCACTGTCTGTAAAATCAGATGCCAGAACTGCATATGGCATGCTGGTCATAGCAACTGCGGCACTCATTACAACAGGTGCTATTTTTTTCATAAGCTTTTTGTTTGTCATGGTTTTCTCCTCTTCTAAAATTTTTCTTTTTGCGGAATCACTCTTACCAGAGGGTTAATCAACTTATTAACCAAAGGGATTTTACTTTTACCAAAAGGGAGTGACTTCTGCCAAAGATATTCATATAGGATTGCTATAGGTATGCTGTCAGCAGTAATTATATAAATTAGTTACTACTAACTTATGAAATAGTAACATGCCTGTCTGAAAAAATCCACACTTTTTTACCTGGGATATTCGTCATTTTTTCTCAATAAATGCTTTCAGTAAAAATCAGTATTAGTTACATCTAACTTGTGGTTGCGGGAATATTTTTTCTATGTTAAAATGTCTGAAGAATTCTGAGAATTCCATTTTGGATTTTTTGAGAGGAGAAAATAGATTTATGAAGCAAAAAACAGCCTGCCTTGGGCTTTTTTCAGCTGTGGCGATTATTTTGGGATATGTGGAATCACTGGTGCCGGTTTTTGCGGGGATTCCGGGGATTAAACTTGGACTTGCCAATCTGGGAGTACTTTTTATTTTGAAGAAATATTCATTTAGGGAGGCTGCTCTGGTTTCTGTTGTCCGCATTCTGGTGATCGGATTTATGTTCGGAAATCTGTTCAGTATCCTGTACAGTCTGGCAGGGGCCGCGCTTAGTATGACAGTTATGACACTTATGCTGAAAAAAACCTCCTTCAGTCTGATCGGTGTCAGCGTTGCAGGAGGTGTTTCCCATAATATCGGTCAGTTGATCATTGCCATGCTGATCGTACAAAATGCAAGTGTGTTTGTATACGCACCGGCACTTCTGGTGGCAGGTGTTGCTGCCGGGGTGGTAATCGGCGGACTTACTAACGAGATTTTGAAAAGAGTTCATCTATAACTTTAAAAGCATCAGTTATCTGAATTTATAATCTTTCAGATAACTGATGCTTTTTTCAATCTTCTTCTATATGTTCCCGTCCCTGGTTGATGATCGTGCGGACATGATCATCTGCCAGAGAATAGAAAATAGATTTTCCCTCTCTGCGGCTCTTTACCAGTTTATTCTGTTTCAGAATACGAAGCTGATGAGAAATCGCAGACTGAGTCATATTCAATGCTTTAGCGAGATCGCAGACACATACCTCTGCCTCAAACAAAACAAACAAAATGCGTATTCTGGTAGAGTCTCCGAAAACCTTGAATAATTCGGCCAGATCATAAAGCTCTGTTTCTTCCGGCAGGGTTTCATCTACAATTTTAAGCAGATCTTCATGTATTTCATTACTCTCACATAATTCTTCTTTGCATACTTCCATTTTCTTACCTGTTACCTTTCCGGCTTATCACAAAAGGTTTCTGCTGATTTGCCTGTTTCTTATAAATTCTTTACAAATAATGTACGGATCGCGTTTAATACTGCCAGGATCATAACACCTACATCTGCAAAAATGGCCACCCACATGTTTGCAATACCTAAAGCTCCAAGGATCAGGCAGAGAATTTTAATGCCGATTGCAAAATAAATATTTTCATATACAATACGGATACATTTACGTGCAATTTTGATCGCTTTGGAAATCTTCAGAGGATCATCATCCATCAGAACGATATCTGCTGCTTCGATTGCTGCATCTGAACCAAGCGCTCCCATCGCAATACCAATATCGGCTCTGGATAATACAGGGGCATCATTGATACCGTCACCTACAAACGCAAGTTTAGCCTTTTCAGACTTCTGATTAAGAAGTTCTTCTACCCTGGAAACTTTGTCAGCAGGTAAAAGTTCGCTGTATACTTCCTGAATTCCCAGTTCCCCGGCAACCTGATCTGCAACACGTTTTGAGTCGCCTGTCAGCATAACGGTCTTGCTGATTCCGGCTTTCTTCAGTTCAGCGATTGCCTCTTTTGCATGAGGTTTGATGATATCGGATATCAGGATATGTCCTGCATATTTGCCGTCAATGGCCATATGCACAACAGTTCCTACATGATGGCAATCCTGATAAGCAATGCCAAGTCTGTTCATTAATTTGGTATTACCGGCAGCTACAGATATGCCGTCAACTTTGGCAATCACACCATTACCACTGATTTCTTCAATATCAGTAACACGATTTCTGTCGATTGGTTTTCCGTATGCTTTCTGCAAGCTCTTGCTGATCGGATGGGAGGAAGAACACTCGGCAAGTGCTGCATATTCTAACAATTTCTCATCAGGCATTTCATTGTGATGAATACCACTTACTTCGAAGACACCCTGAGTCATAGTACCTGTTTTGTCAAATACAACATATTTTGTCTGAGCCAGTGTTTCCAGATAGTTGGAACCCTTGACCAGAATGCCCTGATTGCTGGCTCCACCGATTCCTGCGAAGAAACTTAACGGGATGCTGATAACCAACGCACATGGACAGCTGATTACAAGGAAGGTAAGGGCTCTGTAGATCCAGTCTCCCCACATGGCAGGTTTTCCCATAATAAGAAGTACGATCGGCGGGATAAATGCAAGAGCAAGGGCTCCGTAACATACTGCAGGTGTATAGTATTTCGCAAATTTGGAAATAAAGTTTTCAGATTTTGACTTTCTGGAGCTGGAATTCTCTACCAGTTCAAGAATCTTGGATACTGTAGATTCACCGAATTCCTTAGTTGTACGGATCTTCAGCAGACCTGTCATATTGATACAGCCACTGATCACTTCATCGCCTGCTTTTGCATCACGCGGAAGACTCTCACCTGTCAGTGCACTTGTATTTAATGTAGAAGTTCCCTCGGTGATCACTCCATCGATCGGTACTTTTTCACCCGGCTGAACAACAATAATGGTTCCGATCTCAACTTCATCAGGATCAACCTGTTCCAGTGTTCCGTCTTTCTCTATGTTCGCATAATCAGGACGGATATCCATCAGTTCACTGATGTTTCGTCTGCTCTTTCCCACTGCATAGCTCTGGAAAAGTTCTCCAATCTGGTAGAAAAGCATAACTGCAACACCCTCGGAATAATCGCCAAGGAGAATTGCACCTACTGTGGCTACAGCCATCAGAAAGTTCTCGTCAAACACCTGTTTATTTAAAATACCCTTAAATGCTTTCTTCAGGATATCATAGCCGATGACCAGATATGGGATCATAAAAAGAACAAATCTCAGGTATCCCTCTGCCGGCAGTAAGGAAAAGACCACGATCAGCACTGCTGCTATGATAATTCTGATCAGCATTTTCTTCTGCTTCTTGTTCATATCAATACCTCTCTCTTCTTATAAAAGCAGGACCGCTGCAAAAAACTTTCCGGCGAAAAGCTCAGTGCCGGGATACGTTTTATGCAACAGTCCATTCTCCGGATAACTCAGAATTAAAGATAAATCTCACAGTCGTCTTCTACCTTCTTGCAGTTCTTTAATACGTCTTTCATAACTGCTTTTGGATCCTGTCCGTCTTCGAATTCAACGATCATCTTCAGCATCATGAAGTTAACTGTTGCATCTTTAACGCCGGCTGTATTCCTGGTAGCTTCCTCCATTTTATTAGCACAATTTGCACAGTCTACATCGATTTTATAAGTTTTCTTCATAATATTTTCCCTTTCCGCTCATCTCTTTTATATTAACATATGAGCACTTGTTCATTTGTTTGATTTTATTATAGCATTATTTTCTCTTCTGTCAATAGTTTTGAGGAGATTTCTTTACGGAAATAAAAAGTTATGTTATAATCCATGTTATTATAGTTTAACGTGTTGCTTTAATGTTTTAAAAAACAGGATATTATTATCTGGCAGGTATCAAAATCATAAAAAGAAATATGATACTCTTTGACAGAACATAACTGCCTGTACTGTTTGCGTACAGCAGTTCACAGTAGCAATATCGGAAAGAAAAAAGGAGGGTATCAATATGGCGATACATGAATCAGGAGAAGATTATCTCGAAGCGATCCTTATGATCCAAAAAAGAAACGGTAATGTCCGCTCTATCGACATTGCGCATGAACTGTCTTTTTCAAAACCGAGTGTCAGTGTTGCAATGAAGAATCTGAAAGCCAGTAATTACATTACGATTGATGAGAACGGATTTATCAATCTGACGGAAACCGGGCAGGAAATTGCAGATAAGATTTATGAAAGACATACCTTTCTGACCGGATGGCTGACTTCTATCGGAGTTGACCCGAAGGTTGCAGCCGAGGATGCCTGTAAGATGGAGCATGCGATCAGCGCAGAGAGTTTTTCTGCCATTAAGAAGTCTATTGCAGGCACGCATGAAAATTATAGCAATCCTCGTAAATAATGCATTTAAGACAGTTCAGCAGCGTGCGAAAGACAAGGAAGATATCTGCAGGCGTGCTGACGCACGGCAAAGATATCTGACGCAGGATTTCACACTCTGATGGGCTGGATTAAGATGCATTATTTTAGAGGATTGCTATAAATAAAAACATAATAAAAACCATATCCCGGATTTTCAGAGACTAAGCATCTGTTGCTTTATCATGAAATCCCGGATATGGTTTTTTATGGTTATCTTTATGCTTCCTCTTCTTTTGGAAGAAGATTTCTCATACTTCTTAAACTGATAGTCAGTGTTGACATGTTATGAAGCAGTGCAGATGTTGTAGGCATAATGATACCTGTAACTCCAAGTGCGATCAGACCACCGTTTATACCGATAATAGTTCTGTAATTATTATGGATACGCTTCATCAGCGCTGTACTCAGTCTCTTTAACGTAACAATCTCATGGAGATTATCTGCAGAAATTGTAACATCTGCAATCTCACGTGCAATAGCTGCGCCATCACTGATAGCAATTCCCACACTTGCAGAAGAAAGTGCCAGTGAATCATTGATCCCATCACCGATCATAATAACTTTATGCCCCAGTTCTTTTTCTTTCTCTACAAAAGATGCCTTATCTTCCGGCAGAACTTCGGAGTAATATTCATCTACGCCTACACGTTTCGCAATAGCTGCTGCTGTACGTTCACTGTCACCGGTCATCATTACGACTTTTGTAATGCCGGCTTCTTTTAATTCACGTACTGCATCTGCAGCCTCTTCACGAAGCGGATCTTCTACACAGATAACTGCTGCAAGTTTTCCTTCGATTGCAAGATACAGGTGAGAACATTCTAATGGCAGGTGTTCAAATCTGTCTTCCATTCCTTCCGGAATTACACACTTTTCATCTTCCATTACGAAATGCCAGCTTCCGATCACTGCCTTTTTGCCTTCAATAGTTGTAGAAATACCATGAGCTACGATATATTCTACTTTTGAATGCATTTCCTCATGAACAAGATGTTTCTCTTTAGCTGCATTGACAACTGCTCTTGCCATGGAATGAGGGAAATGTTCCTCCATACATGCTGCAATACGCAGAAGCTCATCTGAACTCAGCTCTTCACTGAAAGATACCACATCTGAAACTACAGGCTTTGCTTTTGTAAGTGTACCTGTCTTGTCAAATACAATAGTCGTGGCATCAGCCATTGCTTCCATATATTTACCGCCCTTTACAGTAATACTGTGAGTACTTGCCTCACGTATAGCGGATAATACGGAAACAGGCATGGCAAGCTTCAGTGCGCAGGAGAAATCTACCATAAGTACCGCAAGGGTTTTCGTCATGTTTCTGGTAAGCAGATAAGTTATCCCTGTACCTGCAAGAGTGTATGGCACAAGTCTGTCTGCAAGATGTTCTGCATTACTTTCCACAGAGGATTTCAGCTTCTCAGAATCCTCGATCATGTTGACGATCTTCTCATAGCGGCTGGAACCTGCTGCTTCTTTAACCTTAACAGTGAGTTCGCCCTCTTCCAGAACAGTTCCTGCATAGGCAAAGCTGCCTTCTGCTTTACGTACAGGCGCAGATTCACCTGTCAGAGAAGTCTGGTTGACCATTGCTTCTCCTGCTGCAACATCTCCGTCAAACGGAATCACATTACCCATATGTACGCGTATCAGATCACCTGCTTTAACAGAAGAAGCAGATATAAGAACCTCCTGTCCGTCTTCATTTACAAACCATACTTTCTCTGCATTGATAGACATGCTTCTTGCAAGGTCATTGACGGATTTCTTATGTGTCCATTCCTCAAGGATCTCACCGATTCCAAGCAGGAACATGGTGGAACCTGCAGTATTGAAGTCACCGCGGAGCATAGATACACCGATTGCTGCTGCATCCAGAACAGGTACCTCCAGTTTTCCATTCATCAAAGTACGTACACCATGATAAATGTATTTCACTGATTTCACTGTAGTGATCGCTACACGTACCGGATATGGCAGAAACATTTTATTTAATGTACGCATTACTACAGAGTTGATCAGTTTTTCTTTATAGGTTTCGTTTAATTCACGTCCGGAATTCTCAAGTGCTGATTCAGATACCTGAGCAGTTTCATAGGAAAATCTGCTCAGTAAACGAATCAGCCCATCTCTGCTGCCGGTATAGACAACAGCGACATCCTGAGTTCTTACATAAACCGATGCCTTGCTGATATTTTCCTCTTTCTCCAGATAACACTGCAGAATATCCGCCTGTCTGTAGGTCATGTGTTTCTGCGCAAGGTGGATACGAATTCGTCCTTTTATTTCATGCTTAATAGCAAATTTCATTATTCCTCGCTGCCTTCTTCTGTTTCTTCTGTCTCTTCTTTGAAATCTGTTGTCTCTTCTGTTTCTTCTGCTGCTTCGTCAGCTGTATCTTCTACCACTTCCTCAGCTGCTGCTCTGTCTTCGTTGATCTGCTGTGCTTCTGCATAAATATCCTCAGCATTCTCCTGAATTGCGGAAGCTGTTTTCATTACACATGCCTTTGCACGTAAAACGGCTGCTGTGCAGTTTGTGTATAATTTCTTTGCATCTTTACTTGTAAGAATCTTGATACCTGCTGTACCGAAAGCTACTCCTGCTGCAAAGATTCCTGTTTTTTTACCGTCAAATTTAATCATTGATGTATCCTCCTGTTGTGATTTTTAATTTATTGTAACCACTCAGCATCCTTTCGGTGCTGAACAGTTATGAACTGTTTTCAGATAAATATGATGGGCAAACGCATTATTGCGACATCAGCTTATTTATATTTCATGTATTATACAGCCAAAATTTCTATATTTCTACTTTTTTCTTCTTGTTGAGAAATGTTCTCATTTCAGACATGTTAAGAAGGTTACCGGAAACCGTATTGCCAAAAGAGAGTAAAAAACTGAAGAAATATAAGAAAGCCACCGGAAATTATACTCTTCAGTATTTCCCGGCGGTCATCAGTTCGTTCTCTATTTAAATTTTTACTTGTTTTCAATGTTTAAAATCACAGGAATTTACGAACATCCGCTCGATTTCCTGTTTGTCAATGTATCCACAGGCCTTCAGTCCTGTCAGAACTACATTGTTAAAACTGTCTTTTGATAATTTCTGGACTGTATTATCATCTAGCTCAATGGTGCATACACTTTCATCTTTACAATCCGGATTTCTCACGATTTTATACATATTTCTTCTGCTGATCGCACCAATTTCTTCCAAAAGATTTACCATACGGTAAACCGTAGCTGATCCGATGCCCGGATCCAGGCGGGATGCATTGTAATAGATTTCTTTACAGCAGGAACACTCATTTTCAAGAATGACTTCCAACAGCATTCTTCTCTGTTTGGTAATCCTGCATCCTCGCTTCTTTAATTCCTGGATTACAACATCTTTCTGCATTCGGGTTCTCTGGTAATTGGGCTCTTTACAATTTTCCTGTCTCTGTAATGCTGCTGCTCCCAAAATCACATCATCCTTCCGCTTGTTAATTTCTGTTTCCTGACATATGGCTGCTGTTTGGCATCAGGTTTCAGTAATATGCCTGATTCTCAATGGCACCCTCTGCAGTGGCTGCAGTCTCCGCCACATGATGACTTGCCGCTTTTTTTGTCTCTGACGATTCCTCTTATGATCAGTCCGACAATTAAAATCAAAATTGCTCCTACAATCAATGTTCCCATAAATGACACCTCCTGCTTTATATCATTATCATACACATATAATCACTATACTGCAATCTGATAATCAGCAGTCCACTAACTGTGAAGATACGTTACTGTTCACTTCGTTCTCAGTAACACGCTCCGCGATGAAAAAGGTATGAAACAGTTGCAATTCTGTTTATCAGAACCCGCACCACCAGATGGGACGCAGGCTCTGATCTTATTACTGTTTTATCTGGCTTTTGCCATACCCTTTACCTTTACATTAAGGCTGCCGCTTTCCTTATAAGGTCTGAACAGCAGATATAAAAATCCGATGATAATTGCGAATGCAACCACTGTCCAGATACCGAAACCGCCGCCTGTAACCAGTGTACCGATCTGATAGATACACAGAGACACAAGATATGCAAGTCCACACTGATATCCGATTGCAAATAAAAACCATTTTGTATTGTTCATCTCTCTCTTGATCGCACCCATAGCTGCGAAGCAAGGAGCACAAAGAAGGTTGAATACCAGGAAGCCGTAAGCTGCGATCGGTGTCATGGCTGCTGCCAGGTTACCCCAGATCTCAGCACCGTCTTCTGCAACTTCTGCGAATCCATAAAGCATACCAAATGTAGCTACTACATTCTCTTTTGCGATCAGACCTGTAACAGCTGCAACTGCCATCTTCCATCCTTCGCCGGCTTTTGTCCAGCCAAGAGGTGCAAAGATCCATGCGATTGCTGTACCGATCTTAGAAAGGATACTCTCGTTAAGTTCTTCAACCATACCGAAGCTTCCGCCTTCCCATCCGAAGCTCATTAAGAACCACAGAATGATTGTTGAAAGAAGGATGATTGTTCCGGCTTTCTTAATGAAGGACCAGCCTCTTTCCCACATACTTCTTAAGATATTGCTGACTGTTGGCCAGTGGTATGCAGGAAGCTCCATAACGAACGGAGCCGGATCACCGGCAAACATTTTTGTTTTCTTTAAGATGATACCGGAGCAGATAATTGCTGCAATACCGACAAAGTAACAACTTGTTGCAACCCATCCGCTGTTTCCGAAGAATGCACCTGCGATCATGGCAATGATCGGAAGTTTAGCTCCGCAGGGAACGAATGTAGTTGTCATGATTGTCATCTTTCTGTCACGGTCATTCTCGATCGTACGGGAAGCCATAACACCTGGAACACCGCATCCACTGCCGATAAGCATTGGAATGAAGGATTTACCTGAAAGACCGAATTTACGGAAAATTCTGTCCATGATGAATGCTACACGAGCCATGTAACCACAGGACTCAAGGAATGCAAGGAATGCAAACAGTACAAGCATCTGAGGTACGAAACCGAGAACAGCTCCCACACCGGCTACAATACCATCAAGGATCAGTCCCTGTAACCATGCTGCACAGCCAATCGCATTCAGCCCTGATTCAATTGCCGGAGGAATGATCTCACCAAACAGAACATCGTTTGTCCAGTCAGTTACGAAAGCACCAACTGTAGTTACAGATACATAATATACGATAAACATTACAACTGCAAAGATCGGCAGTGCCAGCCATCTGTTGGTAACAATACGGTCGATCTTATCAGATGTGGAAAGCTTATCTTTTCTTGCCTTAGTCACACACTGACCAATGATAGAAGAAATATAAACATATCTCTCATTTGTGATAATACTTTCTGTATCGTCGTCAAACTCATTTTCCATTTCTTTGATCTCGGCAGATACATTTACGGATGTATTCATCTGCTCAATGATCTTGTCATCTCTTTCAAGAAGCTTGATTGCGAAGAATCTCTTCTGTTCTTCCGGTACCACACCGGTCAGTTTATTCTCAACTGCTCCGATGATCTCTTCTGCTTTATCGCAGAATTCATGGACAGGTGTTACTTTCCGGTGGCTCTGGGCAATGGAAACTGCCTTGTTTGCAGCTTCTGTGATTCCAGTTCCCTTCAGAGCAGAAATAGTAACAACTTCACAGCCAAGTTTCTTTTTCAGTTTATCAATATGTATTGTATCACCGTTTTTCTCAACGATATCCATCATGTTGACTGCCATGATGACCGGAATCCCAAGTTCCAGAATCTGTGTTGTAAGATACAGGTTACGTTCAATATTGGTACCATCAACGATATTGATGATCGCATCCGGTTTTTCCTGAAGAATGTAATTTCTTGCAACTACCTCTTCAAGTGTATATGGTGATAAAGAATAAATACCAGGTAAGTCAGTGAGGACCACATCCTTGTGTCCCTTCAGCTTACCCTCTTTTTTCTCGACAGTTACACCTGGCCAGTTACCTACAAACTGATTTGAGCCGGTCAGTGCATTGAATAATGTCGTTTTACCGCAGTTCGGATTACCTGCGAGTGCAATTTTTACTGACATAATCTCTCTCCTCTGATTTCTTGATCACTTTTATTTTGATCGCTTTATCCAATCTTTCTACTGCTGATATCATTTATCATTCTCAACAGTTATTAGTCATCACTAATACTTAACTTTCGTTAACTATTAGACAAGGCTAATTGTTAGAAAGACCTAACATGATGTCAAAAAAATTATTCCACTACAATCATTTCGGCATCTGCTTTACGTAAGGATAATTCATATCCTCTTACAGTTACTTCTACAGGATCTCCCAGAGGTGCAACTTTTCTTACATAAATTTCCACGCCTTTAGTGATTCCCATATCCATGATTCTTCTCTTGACCGGACCTTCACCGGTAAGTTTCTGGACTTTAACGGTCTCTCCAACATGAACTTCTTTTAATGTCTTCAAGTTTCTTTCCCTTCTTTCCCCGGAGCGTGTCTGAAAAATCATTTCCACAATCTATACGCTCTGGAATTTTATTTTTCTTTCAGGAAGAAATTATGGTTCAGACCATAATTTTGCTTGCCATATCTTTTCCAATGGCAACCCTGGATTCTTTAACATTAACGATCAGGCTTCCGTTAATCTCAGAAACAACCGTGACAACTCCTCCTACTACGAAGCCGAGCTCCTCAAGATGTCTCTTCACTTCTTCTTTGCCTCCGATCCTTTTGATTGTAAAAGGTTCACCTGCATTTACCATTGATAACGGCATTTCTTCATCCCTTCCTTTGCATTTAATAAGTGATAAACATTATCTTTATCATGTGGTTAGTGTATTCTAATTTCGGTTAGATGTCAATAACTTTATTGAAATTTTTAATGATAAAGTTTTTCAGTTTAAAACATTAATAATTTTTTTCATTAATTTATCACTATATTATGCAATATATACAAGAAAAGTATTTATCAGCAACGTGCTTCGAGAATACCGTTGAGTGCATTTCCGCTGCTGGTATGGCAGCGCACAATATCTGTAGAAGCGCCAACCTCGTCCAGTGCGCATTTTACCATCTTATGGGATACAGTATTTGTAAAAAGTACCAGAAGATCCGGACATCCTATCTTTTTTCCGAAGTCGGCTTCCATCTGTGTAAATACTTTACATTTGCATTTATAAGATTTGCAGATTTTTTTATACTGTCCTACCATTCTGTCATGTCCGCCTACGATTACAATACTCATGTATTATCCTCCTTTTGTTCTTTTAGATATATTAATATGGGGATTGGAAAGTATTTATCCCTTGCCTGATAATCGGGCATTGATAATACTTTGGGTATGGTTAACTTTCTCTAACTGTAAGTTAGTATAAACTAACATAGGCTGCTTGTCAATATCTTCATGAAAATTTTGCGAAATTCATCCAAATTGTGAAGCAATTATTTATAAAAAAGAATCCTGCTTGCAGGATTAGCAGGATTAATTTCCTGTAATATAACAATAAAACTGCCATACAGTAATCTAACTGTACAGCAGTCTTTATGTATTTGTTAATATCTGTTATTTTTCGGGATTGGAATCATCATTCCGGCAATGCCACATGATCCAGTATTCCGGTAAGATGTGCGATGGTTATCCCGTAATTGGTCACAGGTACCTGTTGCTTCTTTGCCCTGTCGATGCGGTACATCACATATTTCCGGTTAAACATACATGCTCCGCACTGGATGATCAGATCATATTCGGTAAGGTCATCCGGAAAATCGGTTCCGCTTACCAGCTCTACCTGCAGGTTTTCTCCAAATCGTTTTTTCAGCATCCGGGGAATTTTCACTCTGCCAATATCCTCTTTCAGAGGTGCATGTGTGCAGCATTCGGCAATCAGTACATGAGAAGTTTCTTTCAGACTGTCAATTGCTTTTGCTCCCTCTATGTAGTAAGAAAGATCTCCCTTGTATGCCGCAAACAGTACAGAAAAGGAAGTAAGCATGCTCTCTTTTGGTTTGTTCTCATAGATGTATGGGAACACCTGAGAATCTGTGATGATCAGCTTCGGTGGTCTGGAAAGAGTCTGCAATGCAGCCGGATACCGGTCAGTAGTTACACTCATTATGAGACATCTTTTATCCAGCAGTTCTCGTAGAGTCTGTACCTGGGGCAGGATCAGCCGTCCCTTTGGTGCCTGGATATCCTGTGGCATTACAAGGAGTACCAGATCATCTTTGGAAACCAGATTCCCGGTGATCATTCTGTTACCGTAGCCTTCCGGGATTTTTTCTGTCAGAAGCTCTTTTAATTTCCGGATTCCCTCTCCCGTTTCAGAACTGACAGGACAGACTGTTTCTCCTGTATTTTTCTGAATCATCTGAATCAGATATTCTTTTTGTTCCTGTGTATATAGATCAGCTTTACCAAGCACCGGGATTACCGGTGTCTGCCGTTTCTTAAAATAGTTATACCATTTTAATTCCTGTACCATTTCATCCCCACAGAAAAGGATGATCGCCAGTTCAGTTTTCTGTGCAGCCAGACTGGTTTTTTCTATTCGTAATGCACCCAGTTCTCCTTCATCATCAAATCCTGCCGTATCGATGAGGACACAGGGACCAAGAGGATAGATTTCCATTGATTTGTATACAGGATCTGTGGTAGTTCCGGCAACATCCGCAACAATAGATACTTTCTGCCCGGAAAAAGTATTGATAAATGAGGATTTTCCACTGTTGGTTTTGCCAAAGATTCCGATATGCAGACGGTTTCCGGAAGGTGTTTCGTTCAATGTCACTGCCATATTAATCCCTTCTTTCAGGTGTTGTTATTGATCGTTAAAAGTGCAGAGAATGTCAGAATCGGAAATCTCTCTGTCCGTTTACAATATCTGCAAGGTGTTCCTCTGTGAGTTTCCTTATCTTTTCGCCCGGGATATTTTCCAGTTCTTTTTGAATCAGCTCCAGTCCGACTTTTTTCGTCTCAGGGCTTGCATAATCCTGGAGATATTCCATCAATGTCATCAGCGCATTGGGATGGCAGCAGTTAGAAATCTGTTTACTTTTGCACAAAGACATAAAACGGTCACCTGTTCTTCCTGCTCTGTAACAGGCAGTACAGAAGCTTGGGATATCTCCCATACCCATCAGCCAGTTAACGATTTCATCCAGAGATCTCTGGTCACTGACGTCAAATTGTGCAGATGTCACTTCATCTTCTGTTTCAGGAACGTCATACCCGCCAACACTTGTTCTGGAGGCACCGCTGATCTGAGAAACTCCCAGAGGAAGTACTTTTTCACGAACTGCTTTACTTTCTCTTGTGGAAATGATCATTCCCGTATATGGCACAGCAATCCGGATCAGTGCACAGATTTTGGCAAAAATTTCATCACTGATACTGTTATCAAAAGCAGAAGGATCAATATCATCCGCATGTTTGATACGAGGCACACTGATAGTATGAGGACCTACTCCATGAACTGCCTCAAGATGTTCCGCATGCATCAGAAGCCCGGCAAACTCATACCTGTAAAGTTCAAGACCAAATAATACACCCAGTCCTACATCATCAATGCCGCCTTCCATTGCGCGGTCCATTGCTTCTGTATGATAGGCATAGTTATGTTTCGGACCTGTTGGATGAAGTGTTTCGTAACTTTCTTTATGATAAGTCTCCTGAAAAAGAATGTAGGTACCGATTCCTGCATCTTTTAATTTCCTGTAATTTTCCACAGTTGTGGCCGCAATATTTACATTGACACGTCGGATGGCACCGTTCTTATGTTTAATGCTGTAGATTGTCTGGATGCATTCCAGAATGTACTCAATGGGATTATTGATCGGATCCTCTCCGGCTTCAATAGCAAGACGTTTATGTCCCATATCCTGAAGAGCAGTTACTTCTTTTACAATTTCTTCCTGAGTAAGTTTTTTGCGGGCAATATGCTGATTTTTCTTATGATACGGACAGTACACACAGCCGTTTACGCAATAGTTGGAAAGATACAGAGGGGCAAACAGAACGATTCTGTTTCCGTAGAATTCTTTCTTGATCTCCGCTGCCAGATCATACATCTCCTGAATCTTCTCAGGAATGGGACAGGCAAGAAGGACAGAGGCTTCTCTGTGGGTAAGTCCTTTACATTCTTTTGCCTTCGCAAGGATCTGGTCGATCAGCGCCACATTTTCTTTGTTTGCATCTGCATATGCAAGGGTTTCTCTGATCTCTTCGTCGGAAATAAATTCCTCTGCTTTTAATGATTTTGGATTATACATAGATTTGTTTCCTTTCTTTTCGGTCAGGGGCTTCCTTATCTGCCGCTTTCCGATTAGTTTTTTCTATATTCAGTTTTATGTTCCGCTTATCGCGGATGCTTAAGTTATTCAGGAGTGAACTGCAGTCATGCTTTATAATCGCCTCTGTCTGTCACTACTTCATAACCAATGCTCTTCATACGTGCTGCCATACAGGCTTTGCATTCAGCAGCTTCATCACCTGTACAGATCTTATTATCATAAAGGGTATACTTATCCCGGACATTGACCGGTGATAAATTGGGCATTACTACATTGGCCCCTGCCAAAATTCCCTTCTCTCTGCCCTTGGGGTCTATGGTTCCAAGGGCTGTTGTTGCCGGAAGAAGTGCGTGTGGGTGGATCAGGCGGATAATTGACAATAATCGCAGAGTCTGCTCCAGAGTTCCGGGTAATTCTTTAGCAAACGGGGTGTCTTTGTGAGGAATAAACGGTCCGATTCCTATCATTTCAGGCTTTAATTCCTTAATAAATAAAAAATCGCGGTAAAGTGTATCTACAGTTTGTCCCGGAGATCCTACCATGAATCCACATCCGGTTTGATATCCTATTTTCTTCAGGTTTTTCAGACAATTTTTTCTGAAAACCAGGGACATCTGTTCCGGGTGAAGTTTTTTGTAATGATCTTCATCTGCTGTCTCATGACGCAAGAGATATCTGTCAGCGCCTGCATTAAAATATGCCTGATAGCTTTCTTCACTCTTTTCTCCAATAGAAAGAGTCACTGCACAGTCAGGGTATATTTCTTTAATCGTGCGGACAATCTGACAAATATGTTCATCTGTGAAATGCGGATCTTCCCCGCCCTGCAGAACAAAAGTCCGAAAACCAAGATTCCATCCTGTTTCACAGCAGGACAAAATCTGTTCCAAAGAAAGCCGGTATCTGTCTGCATCCGTATTTGAACAGCGTATACCACAATAATAACAATTGTTCTTGCAGTAATTTGTAAATTCGATCAGACCACGGACATAAATTTTATTTCCATAAATTGCTTTTGCGGTCTGTTGTGCTCTTCTTCGTAGTTCTTCCGTTACCAGTGGATTCTGTGTATGTAAAATCATTTCCAGTTCTTCTCTGGTAATATTCTGTGTCTCCTGAATGTGTTCAGGTATCTGCAACTCTGCTGATGCCATATATTTTCATTTCCTCTAAGCTTTCGAATAGACTGTTTTTGCTGAAACCCCTGCCAGCCGGCCAATTTTTCCGGTCAGTGCATTGATTATATCCAGAGGTGCATCTATTGCCACACTGATAATGCTTATCCCTCTCTGCCTGTAAGGAATCCCCATTCTGCCGATGATATAAATGCCATATTCATGAAGAATCCTGTTCAGACATTCTACAGAATCTGAATTCTCTACTATAATACTGATCACTGCAATTCTGCTTTCCATAGAAACACCTCTCATATAATTAGTCAACTTATCTGCACATTAGAATTTACAAAAGTTAACAACTCTTAGGATCTGGTGACTGATCGGGTAATAATCATAACCATAAACCCCTGTCATCCAACCGGCATACTGCGCTTCCGGATCATAATAAAGACCATTGATTTCTACCCAGCAATGACGGGTGAAGCCATCTGCCGCTCCATCTCTGCTTCCCGGTACCCGGCCACAGATCATATACGGTGTATATCCTATTTCTCTTGCAAGAGCAGCAAAAATACAGGAAAATCCATAACAGTTGCCATATCCTGTACGAAACATCCTCAATGCCTCACTGCGCGCCCAGCCACTCTGGTAAATGTTAGGATCCGGACCACCATAGTAAAATCCTCCGTAAACAACATATTTCCAACATGCATAAAGCTTCTGGCTCTGACTCATACCTGAATTTGTGATTGACGATACAATCTGCATCACACGCATTTTCAGCAGAGCATTATAATCTTTTCTTGCAGCACCGGAATTGGTAAAATAAAGCTGGCCGTTCTGTCTGGATTTCTTCTGATACAGCCTTCCTTTTGGATCCGCATAATACAGATTATTCTTATAGATAAAATATCCAATGCTGGCACGGCCGTGTTCTGTCCTTATATGATAAATATTGGATCCGGATTTTACAATTTTATTCTGTTTATTCTCAAATAAACGTCCTTTCTCATCAAAAACATAAACTACATTGTTGATACGCTGTCCTCCCCGCACAGCATTTCCATTTGCGCCAAAATAATACTTATAGCCATTATATCTCTTCCATTTGTTCTTAACCATTTTTCCCTTATAATAATAGTAAATCTTGTTTCCCTTTGTAACCAGTTCTCTTATGGGAACCGGAGATGGCGTCGGGGATACCCCGGGCTGCTCTGTAACAGGAATATCACTTTCCGCAGCCTGTACACCAAATACCGGCATAGCTAAAACAGCAACTGCCATTATGATAAAAAGCAACTTTTTCAATGTTTTCATAAACCTTTTTCTCCTTACACATTTTCATAATCTCAGAAACAAAAATATAACTACACACCATGACTACAATCCTGTCTCTTCCATTACCTTCTTCACTTTAGTGTAACAAAAAATTTATCTGATTTCCACACTTTTGTGGCATTTTATCAAAAAATACTGCTGTCCGAACTTTTATCAATGTTTCGAACAGCAGTATCTGCTATATCTCTGAATTATTATAATTTCTTACCTGTAAGCATTTCATAACCCTGAAGATATTTTCCGATTGTCTTATCTACAATATCCTGCGGAAGTGTCCAGTCATTGTCCGGATTTGCTTTCAGCCAGTCACGTGCAAACTGTTTGTCAAAGGATGGCTGGCCATGTCCCGGTTCATATCCTTCAGCAGGCCAGAAACGGGAGCTGTCCGGTGTGAGCATCTCATCACCGATCACCATGTTTCCATCTTTATCCAGACCAAATTCAAATTTGGTATCTGCGATGATGATTCCCTTGCTTAATGCGTATTCCGCACATTTCTTATAAAGTGCAATTGTATTATCACGAAGTTTTGCAGCTAATTCCTCTCCTCTGCCCGGGAAATATTTCTCAAGGTGAGCGATACTCTGCTCATAGGAGATATTTTCGTCATGATCACCAATCTCAGCCTTTGTGGACGGAGTATAAATTGGCTCAGGAAGCTTGTCGGATTCCTTCAGGCCTTCCGGTAATTCAATACCGCAGACTTTACCTGTCTTTTTGTAGCTTTCCCATCCGCTTCCTGTAATATATCCACGCACAATACACTCGATAGGTAGCATTTCAAGCTTACGGCACATCATGCTGTTTCCGTCAAATTTCTCCTGCTGGAAAAATTCAGGCATGTCTTTTACATCTACAGAAATCATGTGGTTCGGCAGAATGTCTTCTGTCATGTCAAACCAGAACTTGGACATCTGAGTCAGTACAGTTCCCTTCTTGGTTACCTGATTGTTCAGGATAACATCAAAGCAGCTGATGCGGTCTGTCGCAACCATGATCAGGCTGTCACCGTTGTCATAAATCTCACGTACTTTACCTTCTTTGATTGGTTTCATTTCCTGCATTTTTTCGCACCTCAATATTCGTTATGTAATTTGTAAAACTTCAAAATCATCGGCCTTTGCCGAAATTACTGTATTACCGTACCACTATCTCTGTAAGATTGTCAATACACTGAATTTTATTTAGCTTTGCTGATAAAATGTAAGCAAATATGAATTCCACTTCATATCCTGAAATGGCTTTATTCATCCTTCGCCCATCCGTAAGAATATTTCACAGCTTTATTCCATCCTTTAATCTTTTGCTCTCTTGTTTCTTCGGTGATAGACGGGTAGAATTTCTGGTCAATGGACCAATTGTGGCGCACTTCTTCTTTACTGCTCCAGTAGCCTACTGCCAGACCTGCCAGATAAGCAGCCCCCATTGCAGTTGTCTCAACACAGCATGGACGGTTGACCGGTGCATTGATAATATCTGCCTGTGTCTGCATCAGGAAATTGTTGGCACTGGCTCCGCCATCAACTTTTAATGCCGCCAGATTAATGCCTGAATCTGCTTTCATGGCATTTAGTACGTCATTTACCTGATAGGCAATAGATTCCAGCGTTGCGCGGATAATATGATATTTGTTCACACCGCGGGTAATTCCTACGATCGTACCTCTCGCATACTGATCCCAGTGGGGAGCTCCCAGTCCTGTAAAGGCCGGCACAACATAACATCCATGTGTATCTGATACTTTATTTGCCATATACTCGGAATCTTCAGAGGAATCAATTACCTTTAATTCATCTCGCAGCCACTGGATAGCTGCACCTGCAACAAAAATTGATCCTTCCAGTGCATAGGTTACCTTTCCGTCCAATCCCCACGCAATCGTAGTAACCAGTCCGTTCTTTGAAAAGACAGGTTTCTCTCCTGTATTCATCAGAAGAAAACATCCTGTGCCATAAGTATTTTTTGCTTCTCCGGCATTAAAGCAGGTCTGGCCAAACAAAGCAGCCTGCTGATCACCTGCTGCACCTGCAATAGGGATAGCACCGCCAAGGACTGCCGGATCTGCTTTTCCATAAATACAGCTGGATGGCATTGGTTTGGGAAGCATGGACTTTGGAATGTCAAGTTCATTCAAAATTTCCTGATCCCACTGTAAAGTATTGATATTAAAAAGCATGGTTCTGGATGCATTGGAATAATCTGTAACATGGACTCTGCCCTTTGTCAGTTTCCAGATCAGCCAGGTTTCCACAGTTCCAAACAAAAGCTGCCCTTTCTGCGCTTTCTCTCTGGCTCCTTCTACATTGTCCAGAATCCACTTTATTTTTGTTGCAGAGAAATAAGCATCGATCACAAGCCCTGTTTTCTCCCTGAATTTCTCAGTCAGTCCTCTGGCTTTCAGCGAGTCGCAGTATTCCGATGTTCTGCGGCACTGCCATACGATCGCATGATAGACAGGTACGCCGGTATTTTTATCCCATACGATTGCAGTTTCTCTCTGGTTTGTGATTCCGATCGCAGCGATCTTTGAAGCATCTGCTCCGATCTTGGTCATTGCCTCTACTGCCACACCCAGCATACTGGCCCATATCTCATCTGCATCATGTTCTACCCAGCCCGGTTTCGGGAAATACTGGGTAAATTCTCTCTGTGCAACACTTAAACGTTCTCCCTTTTCATTAAACAGGATACAGCGGTTGCTGGTCGTCCCGGCATCCAGTGCCATAATATATTTTCCCATAAAAGATTTCCTCCGTTCTCTTTCAATGTACTCTCGGAATCTTTTTGTACTTGATTTTGTGAGAAAATTTTTTTGTTAGATGTGCCCAAATTTTTGAGGCGTACGCGGTGCGTACGTTGATAAAATTCGGGTGCAGCTAACAAAAAATCAGCCGCAAAAGCAAGTGCAATAAAGACTCCGAGAGTACATTTTATTATTATAACCATACCACAAACATCTGAAGGTTGCTATTCTTTTTTATTCATGTTATGATGCAGACAAAACAAACCTGTTATTGTTCACTCCGTTCTCAGTAATACGCTTTGCAGGATATTATCAGTGAACAGTAACACAAACCTTACTGCTATTATAGAAAGATGGAGTACAATACTTTGAAGAAAAAAGAATTTATTTTTATAGGTGGTATCCTTATTCTTGCACTGGCGATGTGGGGAGGAATGTCTCTTATAAATAAGGGCAGTCATGGTTCCATCCGCATTACTGTAGACGGAAAAGAATATGGAACTTATTCTCTGGAAAAGGATCAGACGATTAAAATCAACGATACAAATGTCTGTGAGATCAAAGACGGTCAGGCACGTATGATCTCTGCACAATGCCCCGATCATCTGTGTATGAAACAGAAGGCAATCGACGAAAAAGGAGGCACCATCGTATGCCTCCCTAATAAAGTCGTTATTGAAGGGGAAAAAAGTACTGACAGTAAAAAAACTGACGAACCGGTAATTGACGCAGTAACCTGAGCTCTCCGTTGCCTGTAACTGAATAACTGTTTCATAGTTCGGCTAAAAGCAAAATTTAAAGGCATCATATTATACGGCAGCTATATGATGATACACACCAGCCCGCCCTTACTGTCATTGACAATTTTCTGCATGGTATCCTGAAGCTTTACCTGGCTTTCTTCGCTGATAGCTGCAATCTTGCTTCGGATGCCATCCTGTACCAGCTGCTCAATGGATTTACCGAAAATATTAGTCTCCCAGATACTCTCCCCCCTCTGGCTGCCTTCATCAATATACTGGATCAGATCCTTTGCCTGCTGTTCTGTTCCTACTATGGGAGCAATTTCAGTTTCTATATTTGCCTTTATCATATGGATAGACGGACTCTTTGATTTTATCTTTACTCCATATTTATTTCCCTGTCGGATCACTTCAGGCTGTGCGATCTCAATCTCATCCAGATTCGGGACAACCACACCATAACCGGTTCCACGCACTGCTTCCAGTGCAGCCTGCACTTTTACATATTCCTCTTTCATATGTACCAGTTCCTGCATTGTATGAATCAGTTCATATTCACTCTCCATTTCGATTCCACTCATCTGACTGAGCATCCTGTAATAATATTCTTCCTTTATGCGTATTCTTACCTTTACTGTTCCATCGGATAAGCCTACATCTTCCAGAAGGGAATCCTGTACATAAGGTCCGGATAATTTTACAGATTCCTTTGTGATATCACGTATATGCTGCATACTTTTCATTTTATCCCTGATCTGTGAAAGGATCTGCTGTTTTAATTCATGCTCCAGGGGAAGCATTTCTACCCAGCGCGGAATAAAAAACTGAATCTGACTGACAGGAAATTCATATAAAACCTTCTCCAGAATCCTGGCAATATCTTCTTTTCTCAATTGGTCACAGTTTACTGTCAGAGCAGTTACCTTATATTTCTGTTGGATTTCTTCCGCTGTTTTCAGAGCCGCATCTTTATATGGCATCTGCGAATTTACCAGCACGATAAATGGTTTCTGCTGTTTTTTCAGTTCCTGAATAGTCTTCTCTTCTGCCTCCGGAAAATTGTCTCTGGGAAGTTCACCGAAACTTCCGTCAGTTGTGACCACAATACCTATTGTGGAATGCTCCTGAATTACTTTCTGTGTTCCGATGCGTGCGGCCTCGCGAAATGGGATTGCCTGCTCAAACCAGGGAGTTTTTACCATTCGTTCTTTCCCGTCCTCCGTCTGCCCGGATGCACCCTTTACCAGAAAACCCACACTGTCGATCAGGCGGATCTTTACCTGCTGATCTTCTCCGAGAGTGATGGGAACTGCTTCTTTGGGAATAAATTTTGTTTCTGCTGTGGTAATGATTTTGCCTGATCCGCTTAAAGGAAGCTGATCTCTGATCTCTGCCTGCTTTGTATCTGACATCTGCGGCAATGCAACAAGTTCCATGAATCTGCGGATAAATGTAGATTTTCCTGTGCGGACAGGTCCTACGACCCCTATGTATATATCTCCCCCTGTACGGGCCTGGATATCACGATACACCTGAAAATTTTCCATAAAAATAGCCCCCTTGCATATTTACACATAACCTTCATGTATTGTTATAAAATATGCAAGGAAGCTTTAAAATATTCTATTTATCATTTGGACATATTGTTACTGTCAGGTATCACAGATGTTCCTTAATAGGAATCATTGTGAAGCAGATGATGCTCTTTGCCTTTCAGAAGTCCGTTGTAAAGTTCCAGAACTAACGGGTTTTCATCGGATTTCTTAATGATAGTTGTATTATCTGCATTATACAGGCCCTTAGCTCTCAGAGCTTTGGTTCTGTCGCCGGATCTTGTCGGCTGTCCGCCACCCATGATACATCCGCGGCGGCATGCCATGATCTCGATCAGATGATATTCTTTCTCACCATTCTTAACCTGTTCCATAACGGTTCTTGCATTTGCAAGGCCGCTGGCAACACAGATATTAAGGTTCATTCCTTCATAAGGAACTGTAAATTCCTTGATTCCCTCATCTCCACGAACACCGCATTCTGCGATCTCATGCATGGTTTCTTTGCTGTGATCCGGAGTCAGGCGGCGGAGAACTGCTTCTGTAACACCTCCTGTAACACCGAAGATAACACCACCACCGGAGCCGAAGCCAAACGGCATATCACAGGCTTCCGGATCAAGAGTTGCAAAGTCAAGCCCAAAGTTATCGATCATGCGGAGCAGCTCTGTAGTTGTAATAACGATATCTGTATCCTGTTCACCGTCTGTGAAGCTGTTCGGACGAACTGCTTCTGCCTTCTTGGCTGTACATGGCATAATAGAAATCATAACTGTTTTCTTGCCGCCGGCATGTTCCGGATCGCGGAAGTACTCTTTGATTACTGCTGAGAGCATTCCCTGTGGAGAACGGCAGGTAGAAAGATTAGGAATATACTCCTTGTACTGGTCTGTGATAAACTTCACCCATGCAGGACAGCAGGAAGTAAGAAGCGGAAGTTTCTCACCCTTCTTAATTCTGTCAAGGAACTCGGCACTCTCTTCCATAATAGTAAGGTCAGCACTGAATGAAGTATCATAAACTTCATCGAATCCCATTCTGTGGAGAGCATTGACAATCTTACCCATAACACTCTTGCCTTTGGTCAGTCCATAATGATCACCTACTGCGACACGTACTGCAGGAGCAATCTGAGCAACTACACGTATATTCGGATCAGCAAGTGCTTCCCATGCCTCGTCCATATGTGTCTTGATCGCAATAGCACCTGTTGGGCAATATACACGACACTGACCGCAGTTTACACATTCTGTCTCTGCGATTTTTTTGTTAAATGCAGGCATTACCATGGCCTCAGTTCCCCGGAATGCAAATCCTAAAGCTCCGATTCCCTGAAGTTCTTCGCAGGCACGTACGCAGTTACCACACAGAATACATTTGTTTGGATCACGAACCAGAGAAGGAGAACTTGTATCCAACTCATGATATTCCCTGGTATTTTTGAAACGGATTGTCTGTACGCCCAGCCTGTGTGCCAGTTCCTGAAGGACACACTCACCACTCTTAACACAGGTTGTACAGTCACGACAATGTGCTGCAAGCAATAATTCTACAATTAGTTTTCTGTATTTCTTGACTCTTCCGGAATTGGTATAAATCACCATTCCATCTCTTGGCTGTTCAGAACATGAGGCAAATGTTTTTCCCCTCTCGTCTTCAACTGTACATAAACGACAGGCACCAAAAGTGGATACCTCTGAGTGGTAGCACAGTGTCGGAATATTGATCCCTGCCTTGCGGATGACAGACAGGACATTTTTTTCATCGGTAAATTCTACCTTTCTACCGTCAATTATCATATGGCCCATAGTGTATCCTCCCTTCTATGCTTCCACATATACTGCATCAAAGTTACAGTTGTCCTTACATGCACCGCATTTGATACAGATGTCGTTATCAATGTGATATGGATGTTTAATCTTACCTGAGATCGCACCTGCCGGACAGTTCTTTGCGCATTTACCGCAGCCAATACAGAACTCAGGGTTGATGTGGAACTGACGAAGAGCAGTACATACTTTTGCACGGCATTTCTTATCGCGGATATGTTCCTCATATTCATCGCGGAAGCGTTTGAGAGTACTGATAACAGGAAGAGGTGCACTCTTGCCAAGTCCGCACAGAGCCATGTTCTGAACCATATTTGCAAGCTCTTCCAGCTCGTCCAGATCGGACATCTCACCCTTGCCATCTACGATCCTCTCCAGGATCTCCAGCATACGTTTGGTACCCTCACGGCACGGTACACATTTACCGCAGCTCTCACGCTGGGTGAAGTTCATAAAGAATCTGGCAACCTCAACCATACAGGTATTCTCGTCCATAACTACCAGACCACCGGATCCCATAATCGCATCTAATTTTTTGACAGAATCAAAATCAAGAGGTGCATCCAGCTGGTCAAGGATCAGACATCCGCCGGACGGACCGCCGATCTGGACACCTTTAAATGCGGCGCCACTCTTTAAGCCACCACCGATATCATAGATAATGTGGCGGAGTGTGGTTCCCATAGGAACCTCTATCAGACCGGTATTCTCGATAGAACCGGTCAGTGAGAAGGTTTTAGTTCCGGGGCTTCCCTCTGTACCGATGGTGCGGAACCAGTCTGCTCCCTGAAGAATAATCTTCGGTACATTAGCATAGGTTTCTACATTATTAAGAACTGTAGGCTTACCCCACAGACCTTTCTCTACTGTACGGGGCGGTTTTACACGAGGCATACCTCTGTTACCCTCGATAGATGCGGTAAGTGCCGAACCTTCTCCACATACGAAAGCTCCGGCACCTCTGTTGATATGTAAATGGAAGTTTACACCGGAATTTAAAATATTATCACCTAACAGGCCATATTTTTCTGCCTGTTCAATCGCCATCCTAAGTCTCTTTACAGAAAGAGGATACTCTGCACGAACATAAATATATCCATTCTCCGCACCGACTGCGTAGGCTGCAATAGTCATACCTTCGATCATCTTATATGGATCACCTTCCATGACGGAACCATCCATAAATGCACCGGGATCACCCTCATCACCATTACATACAACATAGCGGGTTTTCTCTGCCTGGCGTGCAACCTGAGACCATTTCTTGCCTGCTGGGAATCCTGCACCGCCACGACCGCGAAGCCCGGATTTAGTTACTTCATCAATAACTTCCTGCGGGGACATGCTTCCCATCACTTTTGCAAGTGCCTGATAGCCTCCCACAGCAATATACTCTTCGATAGATTCCGCATCGATTTTTCCACAGTTTTCAAGAACGATACGTGTCTGTTGATTTAAGAAAGGAATATCATCAGGATGTGGACAGACTGTATTATTATCGCGATAAAACAGTCTCTCTACAGGTTTCCCTTCCAATATAGTTCTCTCCACAATTTCCTTACAGTCTTCCGGCTGTACGTGAACATACTGATAATCATATGGCTCAATTCTCATCAGAGGTCCAAGTTCACATAATCCCTGGCACCCTGTCTTGATCACGCCTACATGAGGCACATCCTTCTGCATTTCAACTGTTACTCCATCAATTCTCTCACAGAGTACTGACATCTCTTCATAAATCTTCTGCGCTCCGGATGCGATACATCCGGTACCTGAACAGACAAGAACGCGGCAGGTATAAGATTTAATCTGCTCATTTACTTCAGCCTGCTTATTTAACAGGTCTTCTTTACTCTTAATACTCATACGCACTCTCCTCTCAGTTTATTCAAAAGTTCTACAGCTTTCTCAGGAGTCATCTTCGGATGTACTTCATCATTGACAGTCAGTGTGGGGGCAAGTCCACATGCACCCAGACAGGATACTGTTTCTACGGTAAAAAGCATGTCATCTGTAGTGTGTTTCTTGTTGCTCAGTCCAAGTTCCTTCATCAAAGCCTCTTTTACAGGCATGGATTTTCTCACATGACAGGCTGTTCCGTCACACACTTTAATGACATATTTCCCTTTCGGCTCAAAAGAAAAATTCTCATAGAATGTGGCTACACTGTAGGCCTTGGCTTCTTTTACTCCGATTTCTTTCGCTACATAAGTCAGCAATTCTCCCGGCAGGTAACGATATTCCGCCTGAATATCCTGCATGATCGGAATCAGCGATGCTGCTGTACGTCCGTAGTGCTCGATGATCTCATCCGCTTTTCTGTAATAAGACTGGTCTAACATTCGGTTCCCTCCTTAAATAGTAATTTTGATACATCGGTTTTAATATAGTACCGATATATCGATTCCCACGCAGCTTTAGTTATTTTCAACATATGTGCTGTTGATATTATACATTATATAGTTGTTTTGCACAATATCATTTTTGAAATTTTCTGAAATTAATTTATAACAATTTGTTATAGATGTATAGTATTCATAAATGTATATAAATGAAAAGCAATTTCTTTAACAGGGTTGTTAATTTAATAGCAATATCAAAACAAAAAAGATCATTGAAAAGAATATTATCTTCTTCTCAATGACCTTTCTGGAAATGGCTGCATTATTTAGTTTCATGTTCCTCATGGAAATGCTTATATTTTTCTATAAACATCAACAGAAAGCTGATCATAAGGAATCCACAGGAAACCCAGATCATTCTGATTCCATAGCGTATGGACAGATTTCCACCAATGCCGGCACCCAAGGCAAACATAAGGATGATTCCAAAATAATACATCGCCTGTTTTAGCTGTTTTGATTTTTTTTCACGAAAATAAACTGACAACGCAGCTGTACCACTGCGCAAATTACCGATACACATAGTACTTGCATAGGAATATCCGTTTACCTTGCGGAAGGACTGTACCTGCATTGCACAGGCGAAAGATGCCATGGCATTTGCCAGCATATTGTATTCGGTTGGCAGGAAACCTACTGTAAATAAGATCAGGATTTCTGCCAGCAGAACACCCTGTCTCCAGTGGAGCTTCTGCGCATATTTATAATTTGCCTGTATTTTCTCCGCAACCCATACGCCCAGTGCAAAGAAAATAATAGGAAAGAAGTATCCCAGTCCTGCTGTCAGTTCTCCTGCCATAAAGTGCTGGCTCATAAGAACGACGTTTCCTGTCTGTGCATTACAGAATACTTCGTTTCTTGCATTATAGGTGTAAGCATCCTGAAAACCTCCTGACAGTGCCAGGAATGCACTGTTTAAAAAGGCTTCCGACATTTGTATTTCGTGTTGATTATGATCTTTCATGATTTTCCCCGTTCAAGTTTATTTGCAGTTATCTCCTGTACGGATAACTGCCTTTATTCTTTTACCGTTTATTTTCAAACATTCGAAATCCGCTGCTTTACTGCGTAAATCGCTGCTTTCTCATGTTTGGCGGGTCCCTTTTTGACCCTGATTATCATGTTATACGTTTATAGGTCAAATGTAAAAGATATAATTCATATTATTGTATATATGATTTTTATATATTGGATACAATATATATATAATTTTGGCTATATAAAGCAACTTCCATATACTGTATGTCTACAGCATATGGAAGTTATTTTTTTATGTATCTGCAGAATTACTTATCTCCGTGTTCTTTGAGATATTCTGCTTTTCCCATCTCGTACAGATTATTACCTTCTGAGTCAATGATGACTACAAGAGGCATATCCTCTACATACAATTTACGAAGTGCTTCTGCTCCCAGATCTTCATAGGCGATCAGTTCGGCCTTTTTGATGCATTTTGCAAGAAGCGCACCTGCACCGCCGATAGCTCCGAAGTATACACCATCATATTTCTTCATGGCGTCTACTACTTCCGGAAGGCGGGCACCTTTTCCGATCATTCCTCTTGCTCCCACAGACATCATTGTGGGTGCATAGGCATCCATACGTCCGCTGGTTGTAGGGCCTGCGGAGCCGATGACTGCGCCTGGTTTTGCAGGAGTTGGTCCTACATAGTAGATGGTTGCATCTGTAGGATCAAATGGAATTTTTTCCCCTTTTGCAAGGGCCTCACACATTCTCTTGTGTCCTGCATCACGTGATGTATAAATAGTACCTGTTAATAATACCTGATCACCTGCATGGAGAGTTCTTGCCAGCTCTCTAGTAAGTGGAAGTGTAATTTTCTTTCTTTCCATCTCAGATCACCTCCGATTTATGGCGGGTTACATGGCAGTTGATATTAACCGCACATGGCATACCTGCAATATGAGTCGGCATTGTTTCGATATTCAGGCCGATGGCTGTTGTCTTTCCGCCAAATCCCTGAGGTCCGATTCCAAGCTTGTTTACTTTTTCCAGCATTTCTTTCTCAAGATCAGCATAGAACGGATCCGGGTTCTGAGTATCCAGAGGTCTCATCAGTGCTTTCTTTGCAAGAAGTGCACATTTGTCAAAGGTTCCTCCGATACCAACTCCGACTACCATTGGCGGACATGGGTTGGGGCCTGCGGTCTCTACTACTTCAAGGATGAAATCCTTGATTCCCTGTAATCCTGCAGATGGTTTGAACATACGGATCTGGCTCATGTTCTCACTTCCGAAGCCTTTGGGGCCTACTGTGATCTTTACCTGATCTCCGGGAACGATTTCTGTGTAGATCATAGCCGGTGTATTGTCGCCTGTGTTTCCGCGGCGTACCGGGTCTTTTACTACAGATTTTCTTAAATATCCTTTGTCGTATCCGCGGCGTACACCTTCATTAATCGCATCGGTGAGATCTCCGCCAACAAAATGTACATCCTGTCCTATTTCAAGGAATACACATGCCATTCCTGTATCCTGGCAGATCGGCACGTTCTCGTTATCTGCAATATCAAAATTCTCAATAATATTGTCAAGGATACCCTTGGCAATCTCTCCGTCTTCGCATGCGCGGCATGTTTTGATGGCGCATTTTACGTCTTCCGGAAGATGTTCATTTGCTTCGATACAGAGTTTTTCGATGACATCTGTAAGTCTGCTTACTTCTACTTCACGCATTCTGGTAAGCTCCCTTCTTTCATTTGGGGATATTCACCGGGAGGTGACATATCCCTTTTGCATTATATCAAAGGCTCCCGGTACCGGTAATCCCTTATCGATACCGGGAGCTCTTTTTTACATTCTGAGTATCTTATTAGCGCTGTTCGTGACGAGCGTATTTTGGAAGCAGTAATGGAGATACCTTATCAGTATGTACGCCTGCTTTGTCCAGTTCATCTGCATATTTGTAGATATGATCCAGGTTCATTTCACCAAGCTCTACATTCTTGCATTTTGCAGCTGCTTTTTTACCTGCATTTCTTCCGAATACGATAACATCCAGAAGAGAGTTACCCATCAGTCTGTTTCTTCCGTGGATTCCACCTGCGGCTTCTCCTGCAACTAACAGGTTTGGAATTTCTTTTGTGAATCCGTCTCCGTTAATCTCAAGACCACCGTTCTGGTAGTGAAGTGTCGGATAAATAACGATAGGAACTTTTCTCATATCAATGCCGTAGTTCATGTACATACGGAACATAGCCGGGATTCTCTTTTCGATGGTTCCTTCGCCACCGAGGATCTCGATCATCGGAGTGTCAAGCCATACACCTTTCAGTCCGCCTGGAACTTCTACGCCACGGCCTTCTTCGCATTCACGGATAACACCGGAAGCATTTACGTCACGGGTTTCAAGCGGATGAATATAAGCTTCTCCGTTTGCATTTACAAGCTGTGCACCAACGGAACGAACTTTTTCTGTTACCAGAGCACCCATGATCTGTGATGGATAGATTGCTCCTGTTGGATGGTACTGGATAGAATCCTGATAAAGAAGGGAAGCACCAGCTCTATATCCAAGTACAAGTCCGTCTGCAGTTGCGCCATAATGGTTAGATGTCGGGAATCCCTGATAATGCATTCTTCCTGCACCACCTGTTGCGATTACAACAGTTTTGGCTCTTGCAACAGAATAATCTCCTGTTTCCATGTTAAGAAGAACTGCACCTGCAACCTGTCCTTTTTCATCTTTCAGAAGTTCAACAGCTGAAGTGAATTCAACTACCGGAATCTTAAGATTCAGAACTTCATCTCTGATGGTACGCATGATCTCAGATCCAGAATAATCCTTTGCAGCATGCATTCTCTTTCTTGAAGTACCGCCGCCGTGTGTGGTAACCATGGTTCCGTCTTCTGCTTTATCAAATTCAACACCAAGGTCATTGAGCCATTTGATGGCATCCGGAGCTTCCATTACCAGTCTCTTTACCAGTTCCGGTTTTGCAGCAAAATGTCCGCCGCCGAAGCAATCCAGATAATGCTGTACAGGAGAATCGTTCTCTTTGTCAGCTGCCTGGATACCACCTTCAGCCATCATTGTATTGGCATCACCGATACGAAGCTTTGTAACGATCATAACGTCAGCACCTGCATTATGTGCTTCGATTGCACAGGAAGAACCTGCACCGCCGCCGCCGATTACAAGTACATCTACATCATAATCAATTTTTGTAAGGTCAATTTTTTCGTTGATCAGACGGCTTGTTGAATGAAGCATTTCTGCCAGTTCCAGAGGAGCTTTCTGTCCTTTGTTCGGTCCTACTTTGATTTCTGCAAACGCGTCTGGATTATAATCCGGATGGAATTTCTCAAGAAGAGCGTCTTTCTCTTCAGCTGTCAGACGTCTTGGCTCTGTTGCCATACGCTGTGCTCTTGTAGCCTCTACCTTTTTGATGGATTCCATCATATTTTCTGGATATGGTGCATACATGTTTTACGCCCTCCCTATTTCTCAATTTCTCTGTTGTTGTAAAGTTCCTGCATGTCTGTGATTGGTTTCTGCATGATCTGCTCGATCAGATCATCATATTTACCTTCGTGGATTTCTTCTACACGTTTCTCCAGATGTTCGCTCTTAGGCGCGATATATTTACCTGTGAGACGTCTTGCCAGAAGACCTACCATCGGATGGGAAATACCGGCCGGACATCTTACAGAACAGCATCCGCAGCTTACGCAGTCGAAGGATTCCTCTGCACATTTTTCAAGTTCGCCTCTCTGTGCATATGCGATGTACTGCATTACATTTAAGTCCTGAGTACATGCTTTTGTACAGGCATTACATCCGATACAGCTGTAGATTTCCGGATAGAGTTCCATCATTACCTGCTGATTCGGTTTCAGGTCTTCGATGTTGTAGAGTCTCTTATCTGTAGGGAAGAACGGGATGCTTGCTACATACATTCCTTCCTGTACCTGTGTCTGACAGGCAAGACATGTTTTCAGCTCGTTTTCACCTTTGATTCTGTAGATTGTTGCGCAGGCTCCGCAGAATCCGTGTCTGCAGCCGCATCCTCTCTTTAATGTATAACCGGCATATTCCATGGCAGTCATAATTGTAAGTTCTGCAGGTACGCTGTATTTCTTACCGAAAAAATATACGTTTACCATATTCTTTTCCATTTGAGATTACCAGTCCTTTCTATATATATCATCTGTCGTCAGCAGCACATACAAGCTCGAATCCGCTACGCTACTTCTCGCTTGAGGGCGTTCGCCCTACAGAATGTTCTGTGAAAGAATGCTTATATGCAAGCATGACGCATTCCTTCACATCACTTTCTGCACTGCTCATTGCTTATCAATATTCTGCAGGTAATTCATCAATCTCGTCGCATCTGAATACCGGACCGTCTTTGCAGACGTATTTGGAACCGATATTGCAACGGCCGCATTTACCGATACCGCATTTCATACGAAGCTCCAGAGTTGTGTAAACCTGTTCTCTGGAGAAGCCCAGTTCTTCCAGTCCTGCAAGAACGAACTTGATCATGATCGGCGGTCCGCAGACAAGTGCTGTTTTGTTTGTATCGAATCCAATCTCTTTCAGATAAGAAGGAACGAATCCAACGTGTCCGTCCCAGCCTTCCTGTTCACGGTCGATTGTCAGATAAACATTAACTCCCTCTGCTTTCATCCAGACTTCCTGGATTTCTTTTAACTGTACCAGGTCATCTGCGGAACGGGAACCATAGAGGATATCTACTGTTCCGTAATCTGCACGGTTATCCAGTACATAGTTGATAACAGAACGAAGAGGTGCAAGTCCGATACCACCTGCGATAAACAGAAGGTTTTTACCTTTTAATTTATCTTCTACAGGGAAATGATTTCCGTATGGTCCACGGACTGTGATCTCATCTCCAACCTGAAGGCTGTGGAGATAATCGGTCAGTGCACCGCACTTCTTGATACTGAATTCCTGATATTCTTTATTTGTAGGTGAAGAAGTAATGGAAAACATACCTTCACTTACACCTGGTGCGCAGACCATTGCACACTGGCCAGGCATATGTTCAAAAAGTTTTCCTCCTTCAGGAGCGTTTACACGGAATGTTTTAACATCCGGTGTCTCCTGACGGATATCTGTGATCACACCAACCTTCGGGATCAGTGTGTCTAATGTGTAGTTTTTATGGCAGGTACATTCGCTCATTATTTTTCACCTCCCTGATTTTCAAAAGCTTTGATGACTTTTACGATATTTAAGGATGATGGGCATTTCTCAACGCAGCGGCCGCATCCTACACATGAGAACATTCCATTGTTGTTTACCGGATAGTAAACAAGTTTATGCATGAATCTCTGACGGAAACGCTGCATCTGGCTGTTACGGTTATTTCCGTGTGCCATCATGGTAAAGTCAGAGTACATACAGGAATCCCAGCAACGGTAACGCTGTACGCCGTGTCCTGTGTCATAATCTTTGATATCATAGCACTGGCAGGTAGGGCATACAAATGTACAGGTACCACATGCCAGACATGGTTTATAAAGTTCTTCCCATACAGGAGAATTGAAACGATCCATGTAATCTTCCTGTCCCCATCCTTCCAGAGAAAGATTAGAGTACGGAAGCTTCTCTACGATTGCGCGGATCGCAGCTTTCTCTTCTTCTACTTTTGCTTCGTCAGCATCGTTGAGAAGTTCTGCAACTGCTTTTGTAAGGGCTTCCCCTTTCTCTGTAAGAGGTTTCCAGTAAAGCTCTCCCTCGATCATCCATGTTGCAACATCTGCAACAGGGTCTGCGCAGTCAATACCGAATACTTTACAGAAACAGCTTTCTTCCGGCTCATGGCATGCAAGTGCTACAATCGTACCATGATCTCTTCTGGCTGCATAGAAAGTATCGATCGGATCACTTAAGAATACGTTATCCAGTACTTTTACACCCTGGATATCGCAGGCTTTCATTCCGAACACAACAAAGTTCTTTTCCTGTAATGCCTGTGGCTCAATGGAGATATTCTTCTCCTCTTTCTTACAGGTGTAGAGGTTTTCACTCTGTGGAAAAAAAGCATCTTTTGGTGATTTTACAGTTTTTAAAGTATCAAGACAAACTTCTGCATCTTCGCTCCATGCTTTGAAGTTTACCTGATCACTGACTTTGACCGGTAAATATAAATCCTGATCTGCGGCAATCTTCTGGAATAATGCCTGCAGATTCTCTGCTGCTATCTTATACATACATTATCCCCTTTCTGCCACGATACTCGGCTCAACATCTTCAAATGTAAAGTTTGTAAGAGGTCCCTTGGATGTTGAATCCTCTCCTGCCTGATATTCACCATAGAATGTATCAATATCTTTGATAAATTTACGATTGAACAGGTGAAGCGGAATTCCCTGAGGACATACTCTGCTGCATTCGCCGCAGTCTGTACATCTTCCTGCCACATGGAATGCACGGATGATATGGAACATCTTCTCTTCGAAAGAGTCCACGTTTGCTTTCTGCGCACTGTCAAACTTATTGCTGTCGAATACACATTTACGGCAGCTGCATGCAGGACAGACATTACGGCAGGCATTGCAGCGGATACATTTGCTTAACTGGCTCTGGAAGAATGCAAATTTTTCTTCCGGGCTCATTGCTTCGATCTTCTCTACTTCTGCAAAACGATCTGCATCTTTTGTGTCTTTGGACTCACCGATAAGTTCATCATAAATCTTATGTTCTTTTCCTTTACATACGTGACATCTTTCAAGCATTGCATCTTTGTATGCACAGGTCTTCTCACCATAGATTGTCTGAATAGTCAGTGTTTCTGCCTCATCTGTAATCTCTGCACCGGAAATGCTTTCGATACCTTTGATTCCCTGTTTGCGGATTCTCTCGATATCCAGTTTTCCTTTACATCCAACACCAATGATATAAGCTTTCTCACGGTCTACACGATGCTCTTTGATCAGCTGATTAAAGCTGTATGTATCACATGGTTTTAAACAAACCAGTGTCTTGCCTTCCAGTTTGGAAGCTTCGATCATATATTTGCTTAAGTTTGCACCGCAGAATCCGTTATATACAAAATCTTTCAGAGATTCTTCTGTTTCAAAGTAAGCCGGTTCCGGATTGTAAGGCAGATCTCCGGCTTTCCATCCCAGAACTCTTGCAACTGTACCGTCAGCAAGCAGTTCTTTTGCACGATTTATCAGCTCCTGCATCTTAAATCCTCCAATCTTACGTTCTTACCGAGTGAATGGATCTTCTCTACAAACTCATTCATAGTCTGGGAGAATTTCACACCTTCAGCAGCGGAAACCCATTCTACTCGTGTTCTTCCGTTTTCCACACCGATGTAGTCGAGCATGGAGAAAAGAAGCGTCATACGTCTTCTTGCATAGTAGTTACCTGTGCTGTAATGACAGTCTCCAGGATGACATCCACACATGATCACACCGTCAGCACCTTTCTCAAAAGCACGGAGGATGAACATTGGATTGACACGGCAGGAACATGGAACACGGATGATCTTTACGTCAGCCGGGTAAGAAAGACGGCTGCTTCCTGCAAGGTCTGCACCTGCGTAACTACACCAGTTACAGCAGAATGCTACAATCTTAGGTCTGAATTCTTCGTTTGTTTCTATCGACATATTGCATCTACCTCCGCGATAATCTGTCTGTTGGAAAAGCCCTGCAGATCCATAGCACCAGACGGGCAGGCTACTGTACAAGCGCCGCATCCCTGGCAAAGTGCTGTATTTACAACGGCTACTCTTCTTGTTTCACGGATACCGTGGTCATTTACCTGTTTATCCTCATAGGAAATTGCTCCATATGGGCAGACATTTGCACATGTAGAACATCCGTTACATAACAGTTCATCGGATTTTGCTGTACATGGGTTGGTTGTCAGTTTATCTTTGGCAAGAAGGCCGATTGCCTTAACTGCTGCTGCGCCAGCCTGTGCAACTGTCTCCGGAATATCTTTCGGTCCCTGGCATACACCGGAAAGGAAGATACCTGCTGTAGGAGATTCTACAGGACGGAGTTTTGCATGGGCTTCTGTGAGGAAGTTGTTTGTATCAATACTTGCTGTAAGCATAGTAGCGATTTTACGAACATCCGGGTTCGGTTCAATGGCTGTTGCAAGAACGACCATATCTGCTTTCTTAAGGATTTGTTTGTTGTCGATCAGGTCAGATCCCTGTACAAGAAGGCTTCCGTCCGGCTGTGGAATAACTTTTCCTACCTGGCCTTTGATGTAGTTTACGCCGTACTGTTCTACGGCTCTTCTGTAGAACTCATCGAAGTTTTTACCTGGAGTACGGACATCAATATAGAATACGGTTACATTTGTATCCGGATATTTATCACGGATCAGCATTGCATGTTTTGCTGTGTACATACAGCAGATCTTGGAGCAATATGGTTTTCCTCTGTCGTCGGAGCAACGGCTTCCAACACACTGGATGAATACCAGTTCCTTCGGAGCTTTTCCATCGGAAAGACGCTCTAAGTGTCCTTTTGTAGGACCTGCTGCGTTCATGATACGTTCCAGTTCCAGGGATGTGATAACATCTTTACTCTGGCTGTACGCATATTCATCATATTTGTCAAGTTTGATGGTATCAAAACCTGTAGCAACTACGATTGCACCGTATTTCTGTGTTACGATCTCATCCTGCTGATCGTAATCAATGGCTCCTGCCTGACATACTTTGGAGCAGACACCACATTTTCCTGTTTTAAATTTCAGACAGTTCTCACGGTCGATAACCGGAACATTCGGGATTGCCTGTGCAAATGGAGTGTAAATAGCAGTTCTGTTATTTAATCCTCTGTTAAATTCGTTCGGAATCTTCTTGGACGGACATTTTTCCTGGCAGACACCGCAGCCTGTACATTTGTCCATATTTACACTTCTTGCTTTCTTTCTGATATCAACGGTGAAATCACCTACGAAACCGCTGACATGTTCTACTTCACTGTATGTATAAATATTGATCTTCTCATGTGCTGCTGCCTCTACCATCTTCGGTGTGAGGATACATGCAGAACAGTCAAGTGTCGGGAATGTTTTATCAAGCTGTGACATTCTTCCACCGATACTTGGAGTCTTCTCTACGATATCTACTTCATATCCTGCATCTGCGATATCCAGGGCTGTCTGGATTCCGGCAATACCGCCGCCGATGATCAGGGCTCTCTTTGTAACACGGCTCTCTCCTGGCTGAAGAGGTGTGTTTAAGTTTACTTTTGCGATTGCTGCCCTGGCAAGGATCACGGCCTTCTTTGTAGCCTCTTCCATATCCTTGTGGATCCAGGAACAATGCTCACGGATATTTGCAATCTCCACCATGTATGGATTCAGGCCAGCTCTTTCAGCTGCTTTTCTGAATGTTGCCTCATGCATACGTGGAGAGCATGAACAGACAACAACGCCTGTCAGGTTTTTCTCTTTAATGGCTTCCTGAATTTTAGCCTGGCCTGCTTCTGAGCACATGTACTGGTAGTCTTCTGCATGAACGACACCCGGCTCTTTGGCAGCTAATTCAACAACTTTTTTTACATCTACCGTAGCGGCGATATTACTTCCGCAATGACAGACAAATACACCAATTCTCTGCACGCTGGCTTACCTCCTGTATCTTCTGAATGCACTTACCAGAAGCTGCTGTGGCAGTTCCGGATCAAGAAGCTGTGGTATCTCATCTGCTTTCAGATAATCGCCGCCTTTTTCACGGACAACTAACTGTCTTGCTGCATCGATGATCTTTCCCGGTTTTACATCTCTTGGACAACGCTCTACACAGGCGAAGCAGGAAAGGCATTTCCAGAGAGACTTTGAATTGACAAGTGCTTCGATATCTTCATTTACAACATAGGATACAAACTGATGTGGCTTGATATCCATTTCATTGAAAGATGGGCAGGTAGCAGAACATTTTCCACATTTCATACATTTCAGCGGATTGGTTCCGGAGATCTCTTTGATCTTTTCTGCTGCTGAATGCTGGTTTCTCATTTTGCCACCTCCTCTTTTACTCCGAGGGCTTCTGCAAGGAGCTCTGTGAAATAATATACAGGCAGTTCGCTGGAAGCGTTTTTATTTAAATTATATTTACACAATGGACAGGCTGTGATCAACATATCTGCGCCAAAGCCTTTCGCACTGTCTTCGATTTTCTGACACATGTTCTGAGACATATCTTTTTCTTTCAGAGAAATGTAACCGCCGCAGCATTCATTTCTGTATGGATAGATTACCGGTTCTGCCCCAAGTGCACGGATGAAATCTTCCATGATTGTCGGATTCTCTGGATCATCAAAAGCCATGATCTTGCCCGGACGTAATAAGAGACATCCGTAATATGCTCCGATCTTCTTTCCTGTAAGCGGGTTTACTACTTTCTCTTTCAGCTTGTCAAAGCCAACTCTGTCGCGAAGCACTTCCAGATAATGGAGTACTGTTGTCTCGCCAGCATAAGGCTCGTCAAGCTGCATGTAATTATTTGCTCTGGTGCGGATATCTTCCACATTCTTCATGTCGTCATTGACACGTTTGATCACGTGATGACAGGCAGAACAGATTGTCACCAGATCCTGGCCTTTTTCTTTGGCCTGATTAAGAGCACGTACGGAAGAAAGTTTCGTAGCAATCTCGTCAGTTCCCAGAGGATAAACGCCTCCGCAGCACTGCCAGTCTTCGATCTCTTCCAGTTCAAACCCAAGTGCTCTGGCGCTGGCTCTGGCATATTCGTCCAGATCTTTCGCCTTGTTTCTCAGGGTACAACCCGGATAATAACTGTACTTCATACTTAACATTATCCTTTCTTAGTTGTTCAGATAAATTCATGTTGCTCAAATAATGATATCAGGGTCCAAAAGCAATTTGCCCCGATATATAGCGCCCGTAAATAACAGTCGCTAGTCCTTGTCTTTTTTTTAACAATATATAGACAAAAATATAAATCAAGTCTAATACAATTACTTTTTATATCTTTGTTGAGACATAGAAAATAAAAGAGTTCGCACACCCTTCCTCCGCAATTAAAGGAGTGTATCAGCTCGATTTCCGAAAAATATTATATCATATTGACAACATTTTAACAAGAGGTTTTTGATAATTTTTTTATCACGCATCATTGCTCAATTCTTCTGATCTAAATTAATCTTTTTCAGGCAGATAAAATCTTCCGCTTTTCTATTTACTCACAATCATAGTATCTTTCAAAAAATTAATAAAAATATTATTTATATATTTTTTTGCTTTTGATATATGTAAGCCAAAATTCGTCTGTTTCCGCTTACAGTACAGAATTTTGGCTAATAATTAAAAAGGAGTAAACAGTAATATGGATTCAGAAGAACAGGCTGTACCTGTACTTCTGAATGTTTTGTCTGATATATTATTAATTAAGGTCAATCTGAGCAATAATTTCTTTCAGTGCATCTGCACTCTTCTTAAGCTGTTCGATCTCAGCTTTTGTCATTCTCATTGGAACTTTGCCCTGTACACCATTTGGCCCTACCAGAGTTAATGTACTCAGGCATACATCATCGATTCCGTACTCTCCATGCATCATAGTAGATACTGTAGAGATAGACTCTGAAGAAGATACAAGAAGGCTGCAAAGTTTGCATACAGAAGAGGATACTGCATAGAAAGTTGCACCTTTCTTGGAAATGATCTCACCGCCAGATTTCTGTACATACTGAAGCATTGCTTCTTTATCAATCGGTTCAATATCCTTACCGAGTTTCTTCTCAAGGTCGTAATATTCATCCACACTTACACCTGAAATATAGGCACCAGACCACGGAATAAAGGATGTATCTCCATGCTCACCGAATACATAGGCATGGATATTACTCTGTGCAATCTGGAAATGTTCGGATAATCCGCAGCGCAGACGTGCAGAGTCAAGAATTGTACCGGAACCAAGGATCTGGTTTTCTGGAAGTCCGGAAATCTTTGTAAATACATAAGTCATGATATCAACCGGATTGCTTACGATCAGATAAAGGGCATTTGGAGCTGCCTTTACGATCTCCGGTGTGATAGATTTGAGGATATTTACATTTGTCTGTGTAAGTTCAAGTCTTGTCTGTCCTGGTTTACGGGCAATACCGGATGTGATGATAACGATGTCAGAATCCCTAGCATCTTCGTAGTCTCCGGCAATGATAGAGATAGGATCTCTGAAGCAGGTTCCCTGGATAATATCCAGAACTTCACCTTCTGCTTTCTTTTTGTTGATATCGATCAGAACAATTTCAGATGCGATATCCTGGCTTGATAAAGTGTACGCGATGGTAGATCCGACGCTGCCGGCTCCAATGATAGTAATTTTACTGCTCATAATCTTAATACTCCTTTTCTCCTAACAAAATTGACGCCTTAATGATAACACATTGTCAAAAAATTGACAAGAGCTTTTGTACAGAAACCTGAACAATTTTTTCGTTTAAATATTTGTTTGGAAGCATAAAATTGTTTGTTAGTTTGATATAATTTTCACATTTTCCTATTGGAGTAGATACTTGCACGAGCAAATCCCCAACCACTGCTTATTGCTTTTTGCAATTTAAGCAGTGGTTGGGGATTTCCCTGATTTTTGATTCGGTTAAGTACAGTATCTGAAAGCTTTATCTGTCAGAATACGTGCAAAGATTAGCCCTAATGGCAACGCTGCAATGATAAGAATCGCAGACGCAAACCAGGATGCAGCTACTGATAATGACATAATACCAAGATTATAAAATCCTCTGTATAAATATAATCCCGGAACCATGATAACGATTGAGGGAACTGTTACAGATATCCTTGGATATCCGACTTTATTCTTCAGCAGGGACGCCAGAAGTCCCGCAGTAAGTGCACCAATAAATGCGGCTGCAGCAGGAGGAATATTTGCAAGGTCTACCAGTTCCAGTCTCAGAGTATTGGCAGCTGCTCCTATCCCGGCTGCTGCGACTGCCAGACGAACCGGGCTGTTAAACATGATAGAGAATCCAAACACTCCGCAGAAACTTGCAAGAAGCCTGAATAAGATCCACTGCTCTGTTGACAGTGAAAGTTTTATAAAATCTACAGGTTTCAAATGCAGGATCAGTGCCATGATCCATGCTGACATAGTAGCTACCAGAATAACGATCAAAGCATAAGTCAGACGTTCTATTCCTGAACGCATATCCAGTTTTGCAAGGTCAATACCACTGGTAATAAACGGAAATCCCGGTATGATAAAGAGCATTGCACAGATATATCCCGCTTCGTGCTGAACAGAAATACCAAATAATATTTCTCCAAGTTTGAGCAGACCTGCATATGCAAAACATGCCAGAGATACAGAAGACACAATACATAAGAACAATGTAAAATGGTGTTTGGTCAGTTTGCAGCGGAGATAATTTCCAATTCCTGCCCCGACAAATGCACAGAACATCTCGATCGGACCGCCCCCAAGAAGGAATGTAAATCCGCAGCATGCGATCGCTGCAGCAAGTCCCAGTGCAGGCGGGGAATATAGACCATGTGTTTTTTCAATATTGTCAAGAAATGTATGCAGCTGTTCTCCTGACATATGTTTTCCTTCTTTTTCAAAGTTTCGGATAAAGTGTTCCAGACGATTTAACTTCAAAGTATTTACGCCTGTATTAGTCAGGCACAACGACTGGGTAAAACCATTTTCTCCGTCATAACATGTATATTCAATGGACATCAGACCAATATCCGCCGTACACGTAATGCCAAGTGCTTCTGCCAGTGTATTCATGGAACTTCTCACTCTCCATGCTCCGGTACCGCATGAGAGAAACATAATCCCCACACGTCCGATAACGGATGCTTTCTCTGCGATGCTGGAATCTACAACTGGTACATTTTCCCCATTTTCATCTGTATACTCATGCCAGGCAACATCCATATGGTTCTTTTTAATCACTTCCTGCGGCATTTTTCTCACTTCCTCATTCTATATTGTCAATCGGATAAAATCATCCGCTTTGCTACTTGCTTGATTTGTTAAAGCTGCAGACTGTCATTTCCTGCTTTCTCCATCATTTTCTCTCTGCATGCCAGTACGATTCCGTCAATCTCGTCTAAATGCTGCAGCATTTTTTTCTCAAATTCATGGATAGGAAGAAGAATTCCAATTTCATCATAGGGTTTATCCGGATTCTCTTTCTTCAGACCTGTTTCCTGTCCGTAGTATACCATGGCTCTTGGGGCTTCTTCCTGAATCTTCTGGAAAGCATCCCATACAACAGCATATGCCTGTGCTTCTGTCAGACCCAGTTTACAGGTGTCGGGAAGTGCATAAAGAGCCAGGACACCACGTTTACGGTTATCTTTTTCTTCTGTAATGTTCAGACCTTCTGTATAGGTACGGACAAGATCATAACCATCTGCAAGATACAGTGCAGATCTGGGGGCACATTCATGATGTTCATATGTTTCCTTGAATTTTGCATATTCTCTGGCTGAAACCTTTTCCCCGGGAAGAAGTTCTCCGGCTGCATCTGTAAGGAGCACCGGGTTCTCTCCTGCTTTTCCGTGGAATTTCTTCGGGATCAGATAAGCCTCCCTTAACAGGTCAAACATACTTCTGCCGCATAATTCCAACAGCAGTGCACTGATATCACCGTTCTGGTACGCATGAAACAATACCTGCAGGAAATGATCTCTGTCATTATCTGTCAGACGATGGTCGTCATCTATATGGTCATAAAAAACTCCGCTTAATCGTCCGGATGCTTCCGGCGAAGCCAAAATTTTAGAAAAAATTGTTTCTACTGCTTCTTCTCTTGGCAAAACTGTACTCATAATTAACTTCCCCTTTCCAATCGTTTCAGATTCTTTTTTCGGTTTTCATTATAGTCTTGCTTTTAGTAATGTCAACATAAAAAGAGGGAATTTTCTGATATCAATTTTACATAGATGCAAGCTAAAAATTATATAAAAAAGACATTCCATCCACTGGGGTAGAATATCTTTTCTCATAACTTATATGATTCTTTTGAAGTTACGTTCTATATACACAGTGGAAACCATTTTTCGATTACACACTGATGAACTTTTTCTTTTTTATCGTAGTTGATCCCCACCAGCAAAATATCTCCTGTATACTGCTGTAATGACTCTGGATATTTTCGTTCTTTTATCTGATTCAGAGCAGTTTCTGCGTCTTTGTTCCATTTCAGTTCGACGAGTAATGCAGGATAATCGTCTCTGTACAGTGGTTTGGGGATGAAGACGAAATCTGCGAAGCCTCTTCCTGTCGGGAGTTCCCGGATTGGCTTAAAATAGTATTTTATTGCACTTAAGTAGGCAATGCTGAGTACGCTGCTCAGGGAATTCTCGTTATTGTACTGAATCACTGATGTGTATTCTGCATGGATTTTCTCTATCTGTTCAGCAACTGTTTCTGCATCCATTTCCCAGGTGGCTTCCAGCAGTTTTTCAGATTCCTGCTGGAATTCGATCAGTTCATTCCATTTATTTCGTTTGGTTGCGGCACGAAATTCCTGACGGATTTCTTCATTAGGAATGTAAGCTCTCTGGGTTCTCTGGTCGTAGGCAAGGTAACCCAGGTGGATCAGCAGAGTCAATACATCATCTTTGTCTGCGAAGCTGACCATATCATTCTGAAATTCATTGACATTTACTTCTACAGAGGAACCGGACAGCATTTCTATGATGGATGTCCGCAGACCATCAAAATCCATGTTGATCAGTGGCAGGATTGACAGATAGGTTCCTGTCTGTGACCAGTAGCTCTGGAATGTCCGCATAATTGTCAGATTTACTAACGCATTTGGATTATATACATGGTAATCTCCAAGACGGTAACCATCGTACCACCGCCTCACTTCTGCAAAATCTATCTCATATTTTTCACACAAATCGATTACTTCATCTTCATTAAAACCGATATATGGTGTCAATGGGCCGGCATTAAGCATTGTAAACTGGGTGAAATTATTTAAGGCAGACTGGGTTTTTAATTTCTTTATCGGTAAAATTCCGGTCAGATATGCAAGTGCGATATATTTTGATGCCTCAATTCCTTTAAACATGTTTCTGAGAAAGTCAATATACATTTCCTGTGCTGCCTGATTATGGGCTTCATCACGAATCAGAACATCCCATTCATCAATGATTACAATAAACTGTTTTCCTAATACAGTATTAATGCGTGCCATTGCTCCATATATAGTGCTGTTTTCCACCAGATTGACTTCAGGATAAGTCTCTCTTAATTCGGAAACAACGATATTCGTGATATATGAAATTAAATTCTCACTGGAACCTGCTGATATACAGCACCATTGTACATCAAAATGAATGACATCATATTTATTTAAATGTTCGTAAAAATCCGGACATTTGCTGATTTCCAGTCCTGAAAACATTTTTTCAGTGTCGCATCCTTTACTGTAATATGCAGTCAGCATATCTACAGTAACAGATTTCCCGAATCTGCGCGGACGACTGTTACATATAAACCTGGCATTTGTGCCCAATACTTTATTTGTATATTCCAATAATCCCGTTTTGTCTATATATACTTCTGAATTGACTGCACACTGAAATGCTGCAGCATTCGGATTTACAAACATACCCATTATCTCACCCTCCCTCTTTATTATTGATAGCTTTTCTGTCTTCTTATACAGCATCTTATAACCTCCTTAATAAATATGTTCAGGAGTTCCTGTCTTTTAGAAAACTCCTGCTAGAAATAAATAGTGAAAATTAAAGCATGACTTTTCTGAAAGAACAGATTCATGATCTGTATATGAATTGAGATTTGGCTGTAACTGTTGAAAATACCGGACAGTTACATAGATTTAGATAATTAGAAAATATGCTTTTGTTTATCATAGCATACCGGAACTTATTGGGCAAGAGATAAAAAGAATCCAACGCATAAACCTATATATTTTATGCATCAGACTCTTTTCATTTTTGATAATTATCCTGTCAGGAAAATATAATTATTTTCCACAACAGTTTTTATATTTCTTTCCACTTCCGCTAGGAGACCGCCATCGGCGGTCTTTCCTATAAAGTAAAAAACTCGCGTATTGCGTAAAATCTTACCCGTAAAAGAATGTTTGCTGTATAGCATGGGAAGTTTAGTACCTGATACGGTTACAGATGAGTATATCTTGTCTGTAAAGGATGCTGTCAACCACCCTATGATGTAGTGCCACTTTAGGTAGCAATACCCTATTGGGGATAAAAGGTCGAAGGCGTAAACCGTTACTACGACTGGGCAGTTACAAGCCCATTGCCTTTAGGTAATGGGTAGTTGACAGTTATACAATAGTAAGTCACAAACTCACATATGAAACATATACTAATATCGAGAACTGCAATCTATTATTGTCAGATTCCACAACAACTGCCGGAATGTCCTGTAAAATTACAGTCTGCCAGGCAGACTGTCTAGTCTGACGATATAAGATTTTTCCAGAGGTGATACTTTTCTATGCTGTTTAGTCATCATACCTCAGATGATCCGGAATTATCCGGTACATCCTGTTGTAACAATAACAATCGCTGCAGCTGTGACTGTCAGGGACCTCAGGGGCCGCGCGGTTGTCCTGGTCCTACCGGACCCAGAGGCTGTCCCGGTCCCGTTGGTCCAATGGGACCTCAGGGCCCCCAGGGTGAACCCGGACTTCAAGGCTACCCAGGTCCTGTCGGACCTGTTGGAGCCACTGGCGCTACCGGACCTGTCGGAGCTACCGGAGCCACTGGCGCTGCCGGACCTTCCGGAGCTATCGGACCTACTGGCCCTGCCGGGCCTATCGGACCTACTGGTGCCACTGGTGCCACTGGTGCTACCGGACCTGCCGGTACTATAGCTCCGGCAGCGGCCGTAGCAGATGCCACAGGTCAGACAGATATTATAACCCAGTTTAATCAGCTTCTCGCAAATCTCCGCGCAGCCGGACTTCTTGCAACTTAAACCTCAGGAGGGGCAAATGCTCCTCCTGATTTTCTCAAAAGGTGCTTTAAATTATCTTCCATGATTTCTCTCAGCCTTTGTATGATTGTAAAAAATGAAGAAAAAGTATTGCCGCGTATCCTGAAACCCATGAAAGAAATTGTAGACAAAATTCTTATCTGTGATACCGGTTCTACAGACAGGACCAAAGAAATTATCAGAGAATTTACAGCAGAAGTTTATGATTTTCCATGGAAAAATGATTTTTCTGCTGCCCGGAATTTTATTTCGGAAAAAGTCAGTACTGATTACTGGATGTGGCTGGATGCAGACGACATGATCACTCAGGAAAATCTGTACAGACTAAAACAATTAAAAGAAACACTGAGTCCGAACACAGATATGGTTATGATGGATTATGTCACAGATTTCGATGAATGGAATCATGCTGCATTCTCCTGTTACAGAGAACGCATCTTAAAAACTTCCCGAAATTTCAGATGGCGGGGAAGAGTTCATGAATCCATCATTCCCACCGGGAACATCCTTTATTCTCCCATACAGATTGAACATCGCAAAATAAAACCCTGCTCTTCCTTTCGAAATCTGCACATCTATCAACAGATGATCGAAGAAGGAGAGCCTCTGGAACCCAGAGACTTATTTTATTATGGCCGGGAACTTTTTTATCATAAGCAATACGAGTATGCCATCTGTGTTCTGAAAAAATTTCTGAAAGAGCCGGACGGCTGGATTGAAAACAGACTGGACAGTTGTCTGGTTCTCTCCTATTGTTATCAGGCATCAGGCAATGACCAGTATGCTCTTGAGATACTGTTTCACAGTTTCATGTCAGATATTCCAAGAGCCGAAATATGCTGTGAGATTGGGAAAATATTTTTTATGAAACAGAACTTTTCCATGGCAGCTCACTGGTATCATCAGGCACTTCTTGCACCGGACAACAGCCAAAACGGAGGATTCTATATTCCGGACTGCCATAATTTCATACCATTTCTGCAATTATGTGTATGTCTGGACAAATCCGGAATGCACAAAGAAGCTTTTGAATTTCATCGGAAAGCCAGAACACTGAAACCGGAACATCCTTCTGTTATTCAAAATCAGATCTATTTTCATGAGATTCTGGGATTTTGAAAAAAATGCCGCAGACCGTATTAATCCTTTACAGTCTGTGGCATTACGCTACATATTGTATTGTTTTCCCGGCACTATTCTACAGTTACACTCTTAGCCAGATTTCTCGGCTTATCTACATCCAGGCCTTTGGCTACGCTGACATAGTAGCCAAGCAGCTGCAAAGGAATAACTGCCAGTGAAGTTGCAAAGTGTGGATCTGTTTTCGGAATATAAACTGTGAAATCTGCAGTATCTTCTATATTATAATGTCCATATGTGGTGAGTCCCATCAGGTATGCACCGCGGCTCTTACATTCTACCATATTGGAGACTGTTTTCTCATAGAGATGATTCTGCGTGAGAATACCGATCACAAGAGTTCCGTCCTCAATCAGAGAGATTGTGCCATGTTTCAGTTCTCCGGCCGCATAAGCTTCTGTGTGTACATAACTGACTTCTTTCATCTTCAGGCTGCCTTCCATACTGATGGCATAGTCAATACCACGCCCGATAAAGAAAGCATCCCTGGCATTTGCCTGCTTAGCCGCAAACCACTGGATACGCTCTTTGTCATCTTCAATGATCTTGGCAATCTTATCCGGAAGTGTTTTCAGCTCTGCGATCAGCTCCTGATATTTTTCTTCTGTAATCTGTTCTCTGACTTTTCCAAACTGCACTGCCAGTGCATAGGAGGCAATCAGCTGAGTACTGTATGCCTTGGTAGTTGCTACAGAAATTTCCGGTCCCGCCAGAGTGTAAAAAACATTATCCGCTTCTCTGGCAATGGAAGAACCTACCACATTGACAATTCCCAGTGTACGGATACCTCTCTGTTTCGCCTCACGAAGTGCCGCAAGGCTGTCTGCTGTTTCCCCTGACTGGCTGACAATGACCACAAGACCTTCCGGATCTAAAATCGGATTTCTGTATCGGAATTCCGATGCCAGTTCCACACGTACCGGAATCCTTGTCAGATCTTCGATCACATACTGGGCTGCCATTCCCACATGGTAAGCAGAGCCACAGGCTACAATATAGATCTGGCTGATCTTTTTGATCTCCTCATCTGTAAGACCTACTTCTGAGAGATCAATACGATCATCTTTGAGTACAGAATTCAAAGTATCCCGAACTGCTTTCGGCTGTTCATGAATTTCTTTTATCATGAAATGTTCAAATCCCGCTTTCTCCGCCGCTTCTGCATCCCATTCAATTGTTTTCGGCTCTTTCTGGATCTCATCACCATCCAGATTGTAGAACGTGATCTCCCCTTTTCTGATACGAGCCATCTCCAGATTTCCAATATAATATACATTTCTGGTGTATTTTAAAATTGCAGGAACATCGGATGCAATGTAAGATTCACCGTTCTCCACCCCAAGGATCATCGGGCTGTCTTTTCTTGCCACATAAATCTCTCCCGGGTAGTCTTTAAACATGATCGCAAGAGCATAGGAACCGCGGATACGGACCATTGCATGGTTAATGGCATCTACCGGTGTTCCGAGATATTTCTTATAATAATAATCTACAAGTTTAACTGCTACTTCAGTGTCTGTAGATGAATAAAACTCATAGCCATTGCGGATCAGTTTGTCTTTCAGTTCCTGATAATTCTCAATGATTCCATTATGAACTGCTACTACGTTACCGTCATCACTCATATGGGGATGCGCATTTGTCTCAGATGGTTCTCCATGTGTCGCCCAACGGGTATGTCCGATACCACATGTTCCAGGTACAGATTCTCCATTATTAGTTTTATCTGCAAGAACTTTCAGTCTGCCTTTCGCTTTAATAACCTCTGTATCACCTTCGCCGTCGCGAACTGCAAGTCCCGCTGAATCATAACCTCTGTATTCAAGTCTGGACAGACCATATAATAATATAGGTGCTGCCTGATGATTACCTGTAAATCCAACAATTCCACACATTTATATTTATTCCTCCCATATTTTCCAGATATTTACAGCATTATAAAAATACTGCTTTATTATATTATAAGAGCATTATGGAGTAATTTCTTATAATATAATAAAATTTCAGGGGTTCTCTCTGTCATATCGTGTCTCATTGTATCATGATGTTCCACATATGGCAAGAAAATCCCCTGAAACTGTGTACTCTGTTTTTACGAAAGTACTTTCATCATTGTTTTATCCACGTTATCCTTTGTGCCTTTTTCTGATTACCGATTTCATTTTACTTTCTGCTTCTTTACTGTTGACCAGCCGCTGTATATCTTTCTTCCATTCTCATCATATCTGTATGAACGGATTCTGTAATAATATATATGTCCTTTTTTCAGTTTTGCATTTGTGTATTTTGTAGTTGAACCGGATTTAATTACCGCTGCTCTTATGTATGGATTAGTGGTTCCTGCCCGGCGATAGATCTCATATCCATCTGCACTCTTTGCCTTTTTCCATGTAATCACAAGTTTTCCGGCAGTCCTGTTTGATATACCTGTAATTGAAGTTTTTGCCGGTTTTGCAGTCAGATCATCAGCAGAATACGTTTCCTGCGTCATATAAAGAATGGAATTTTTTCCGGTTCCATATAAGCTCTTTGCTTCTTTGTCATATGCAAAATATATATTCGCACTGTCTGTCGCATATGTATAGCCCCGGGAAATACTTCCTGAAATCGGAGTATCCAGAAACAGACCTCCGTCTTCTCCAACTGTTCCTTCATCGCTGTTTGTGATATCTGCCATATAATATTTACCGTTATTTGCCACAATATTCCACATATGAGGACCTTCACCTGTACCGCCATTCATCATACCAGTCACTGTATAGCAGGTAATGTCACTGAGATCGCACAGATACTGAAATGCCTTGGAATAACCTTCACAGACCACATTAGTACTGTCATCTCCGTCAAAAACATAGATTAACTGCCATGGATCTCCGTATTCATCATCCTCCGTCACATCATCATTGTAGGAAGTCAGGTAGCAGATCATTTCTTTATATCCGTACAGCTTTTCTGTCTCTGTATAACCCTGAAATTCTTTTACGATCATTCTGGCATTTTCTGCTGCACTTTTTGCAAGCTGTACAATCCCTGCATTTACTTTATATTTACCGGAAGCATAACTGCTGATCACCGGCATAGATATGGAAAGATTTTCAATTTTTACAGTTGTTTTGTTTCCTGTTGCCTTTGTGCTGTAACCATACTGCCAAGTAGTAGCTGCAGTCTTTTCGTACCAGTACAATTCATATGGACAATCTACAGCCAGGCAATCGATAATCTTTGAAATATCCAGTTCATTAAGGTGTGCGGCTACTTCTCTTTTGAGCGCATTGCCGCTTGCTGTTGTCTGCCAGGTCAGTCCCAGATCTGAACTGACTTTAAACCTGGTAGAACCACCTTTCGATGCCACTGCGCTGATTTTACTCTTAAGTTCCTCATATAAGGTCTGCTGCTGTCCATTCAGTACATCCTCACCCAGAGAAGCTGCTGGCTGTGTGTCCGGATCCTGTCCGTACAGAATGTCATTCAGATATTTCTCCAGAAGCTGTCTGTTATCCACAGCACCGTTTTCGTCCGGAATTACAGCCTCTGCAAAGACTTCTTCGTCTGAATCTGCTTCATTTGAACCTGCTTTGTCCGAAATGCTATCCTCTGTATCTGATGCAAACTCCGCATTATCCGCAGTTTCCTGTTGTACATCAAATTCTGTTGCATCATCTGAATTAAATTCAGAAACTGTACCATCTGTGAAATCTGCTGCTGTTACAGGTGTTACCGTAATTCCTGCTGCCAGAACCAGGCTCATTCCCAGACTTATAAAATTTTTCTTTCTGTACATAACGCATTTTCTCCTTATCTGTCGTAAATATAGTATATTACTACAATACTTTATTTCGACAGATAAAACAAGATTTTTTTTATAATCCTTGTTCTCCCGCCAGATAGCACAGGTCTGCAAGACGTTCATATTTTGTCTGCATACACGCAATATAGTCATCCAGAAATCTTTTTACACGATACGGGATATCTAAACGCTCATATCGGTTCTCAAATTCCGTCAGGTCACTGTTATCCTGCCTGATATACTCATCTGCTGCACTGATTTCCGCTTTCAGAGCAGAAAGTTTCTCCTCGTAACGACCTGTTAATTCCATTTCGCACAATTCATTCATTTTGTTCATCTTATTCTTTTCTCCCTATTATTATTTTTACATTTGTGGTAACCTTGTTACCTGTGTGTGTTGTTTTGTTATATGTTGATTTGTTGTGTTATGTGTGTTATGTACCCGATGTGTGCAGATCGGTACATACCGTTTTCTGTCTTATTACAACTATAATTGTAATTTTGTTTAAAGAAAATGTCAATTTATTTCGTCCGACATCTTATGATATGATTCGACATTTATCTGAAAATACAAGAAAGAATCCTGCCCGGAGGGCTTTTTTATGTTATAGGAACATTACGAAGTAATTTCCTATAACATAAAAAAACTGCTATTCCTCACGATCACTGTAGGAACAACAGTTTTTTTTCATCATTTTTTATGTTCGGCGGATAATCCTGTTCAATTTCACAAAATCTATTACCGCCTGTTTTCCGATCTTACAGATTTTCTTCATGTTAATGGAATTCACCCCGCCCTGACGAGGTCTGAATGTGACAGGAAGAAATTTGATGCTGCATCCCTTCTTCTTATAAATAACAGCCAGAAGTACATTGGAAAGATTAAAGTCCTTCGGAATCAGATGTATGTACCTGGCCATCGTCTCTGCTTTCATCAAACGGTACGGAGTGTTGGCATCTGTCAGATTTACCCCAAAACAGATACGGATAACCAGTTTCAGAGTTTTTGTTACAAAAACACGTGATATTCCATCCTGTCTGTCTTTTCTCCAGCCGATGACCATATCATATTTCTGTCTTCGTTTCCAGAACGGTTCAAATTCTTCCGGCAGTGTCTGGCCGTCTGAATCTGTCTGGAAAATGTAATCTGCACCATTTTTGAGTGCATACTTATAGCCATAAAGCACAGTTGCACCATGACCGCCGTTTGGTTTTGTTATCGAAATCAGCAGAGGGCGTGTCTTTGTACACTGTTTCAGTTTTTCATATGTAGAATCTTTGCTCCCGTCATCAATGACAATCAGACGTGACTGACCGTTTCCGTTATGCTTCTCTATAACAGGATACCAGTCATTAATGACCTGTTCAATGTTATCCTGCTCATTGTATGCCGGGATAACAATGTATAACTTATCCATATTTCTCTCCTTTGGATGATTGATGGTATCCATTATAGCATACATATACATGAAATAATAATATTATTTCGAAAACGATGTACTATAGCTGTTACTGTTCACTGCTAATATCCCGCGAGGTGTTTTTTGTGAGCGAAGGTCACAGAAAACCCGAGACATACTGCGCGAATTTATGCGATTAGCATAAATTCTGTGCATCGCGAAGCGTGTTGCTGGGAACGGAGTGAACAGTAACCTATAGCTCTGCCAGTATTCCCAGCTCCCGCGCAAGGCGAAGCAGTTCCCTGTTTGCGGCATTCACTGTTCCGAAGTCTTTCAGAGGACAGATAACTTTCTGACATTTTTTCATCAATTCCACAGCCTTATCATAAGATTCCTGTGAAATACTTTCGAAAGGTTTCTCTGTAATCACCTGGTCTGCAAGTGCACCGGCTACCTGACAGTCTACATCATTCGTGTGAAGCACTCCTGCCGCAAATGGAATTCCCTGTCTCTGCAGTTTTCGATAATACGGAATTCCGCTTCCATTACCGCCAATTACAAACACCTGAGGTTCACCTCTGGGCGGATCCATCTCCACACATCCAAAAGCAGCATTATAGCTTCCTCTGGTAATTCCATACAACTTCTGAATATACTCAGAAGTAAAGATTTCTTCCGGAGCACCATATTTTTCTATATATTCTCCATGTACACAGATAACTTTATCAGATATTTTCTGTGCAAGATCCAACTCATGCAGCGACATGATCACTGTAAGCTGATGATCCAGCACCATCTGTTTCAAAATGGTAAGAAGTTCCAGCTTATGACGGATATCCAGAAAAGAAGTCGGCTCATCCAGTACAATGATCTCCGGCTCCTGACAGATAGCCCTGGCAAGAAGGATTCGTTGTCTCTGACCATCGCTGATGGCTGTAAAATCCCTGTCTTTTAAATCCCATGCATGGACGGTTTCCATTGATTTCTTTACCTTTGTCTTATCCTCTGCGGAGAGTATTCCCAAAGTTCCTGTATAAGGATAACGCCCTGTGGCTACAATGTCTTCGCAAGTCATCAGTTCCGGACGCATACGCTCTGTGAGCACGACTGCCAGTTTCTGAGAGACCTCTTTATTGGTCATCTTTGCCATTTTCTCTTTATCCAGATAAACAGTACCGCTGATCGTGGCAAGCTGTCTGGTGATGCTTTTAAGAATAGTGGATTTTCCGGCACCGTTAGGACCGATGAGAGTGAGGATTTCTCCCTTTTTCAGCTGAATATTGATTTCTCTGATAAGAGGTTTTCCGTCATATCCCACAGTCAGCTGATCCGTACGGAAAAAATACTGTTCCTGCCGGTCTGCTTTGTTATTTTCTGTTTCCTTTATTACATCTGCTATTTTCTCTGACATATTTTTTCCTGTTTTCCTTTTTTATGCTGCATCTTATAGTAATCTGCCCGGATAGCGTATTCTACTCCTGCTTTTTATATCAATTTCTCTTCTGTCTGCGGATCATGATATAGATTACAACCGGTGCGCCAAACACTGCTGTTACGGAACTGATACTGAGTTCTGTAGGTGCAAATACGGTTCTGGCGATCAGATCACAGAAAAGACAGAATACTGCCCCTCCCAGAAAACAGGCCGGGATCACAAGGAGCGGTCTGGCTGTTTTCAGCAGGCTTTTTACAATGTGAGGCACTGCAATGCCAACAAAAGAAATTGGTCCTGCAAAAGCTGTCACACAGGCAGACAGAATACTGGATAAGAGAATCAGTCCTATGCGGAACAGCTTGATATTCACTCCCATATTCTGGGCATAAACTTCACCCAACTGATAGGCACCGATAGGCTTAGACATAAAGAACACGATCACCATTGTGAGCAGAACTACTATTGCCATTACTTTCACATTACCCCAGGACATTCCTGAAAAACTTCCCAGTGACCAGTTGTGAAGATTGACGATATTGGAGTCATCCGCAAATGTAACTACGAAATCTGTAACTGCAGAACAGATGTAACCGATCATGACACCGCTGATAACCAGCATGGACATGTTGTGGACTTTTTTGGCAACCAGCAGGACAAATCCCATGGAAATCATAGAACCGATAAACGCTGCAATGATCATGGCTGCAGAACCCATGGAAATAGATCTGCTCAGAAAATAAATCATCAGAAGTGCAACTACCAGCTTGGCTCCTGAAGAAATTCCAAGTACAAAGGGACCTGCAATAGGGTTATTAAAAAATGTCTGAAGAAGAAATCCGGATACAGAAAGTGCTCCTCCAAGAATGATCACTGACAGAATCCTGGGAAGACGGATTTCCCATATTATATTGTAAGCAGTCGCATCTCCTTGATGTCTGAAAATAATATTCAGAATCTCACCCACTGAAAGATGAATGCTTCCGGCATTTACATTCCAGACAAATAAAATCACCAGAAACACCGCCAGTATAAAAAATGCTATCCAGTATCTGGCTGTACGTTTTTTGTCATCCATATTTTTTGTTCCTTTTGTTTTTATATTTCCTGCTTTTGGCAGTTCTGCAGAATCCCGCAAACATATTTCAATGCCATTCGTAAATAACTATACCAATCGCATAGAATGCGAATTCAAGTGTGCCGAGGATTTACAAATATCATTTTAACTTATGCATATATACAAGTTCATCCAGTGAATCATCATCTGTGGTAAGGATTGTATGAATATCTTCGATCATGGTTCCAAGCTCGGTGGTTTCCTGGAAAAGATTTTTACCCGTACACCACACATTTCCATCCTTCACTGCCTTAAAATCTGCCAGAAGATTACTTTTTGCCAGCAGTTCATCAATACTAGAAAGTTCACCGTCGATAGTACTGTTATAGATGATATAGTCCGCATCTTTTGCTTTGGCATAAAATTCTTCCATCTGCATATTCATGGTAGACAAAGCGTTATCACTTTCTCCTGTATCTTCGGGAACATATTTGCCGCCTGCAAGCTCGATCATGTTTGAAACATAATCACCATTCTTTCGCACATTGACAGCACCTGTGGAATTAATATAAAAGAATGCTACTGTTTTACCTGTATCTTTATCATCAGAGGTCAGAACTTTGTCAAGCTTGTCTGTCTGCTCCTTAAATGCCTTCTCAGCTACATCTTCCTTTCCGAGAAGCACAGCATAGAGTTTCATCCATTCAGTTCTTCCCAGAGGATGGCTCTCATAACTGGAACGTTCTACCATTACCGGGATACCAAACTGTTCCAGTTTCTCTTCCACCTCCGGATTATGATGGATCATAGTTGATTCAATGGCAAGACCACAGCCTTCATCCAGGATCAGTTCATAATCCGGTGCATTGTACTTGCCTGCATAAATCATTTTTCCGGATTCCATGGCATCTTTTGCTTCCTGGATATACCATCCATTCTCCTGAGTTCCTGAAAGACGAATGCTGTCAATACCGTCAATTGCGCGGAAAAGATCCATGGCAGAGGTTGCTACCAGATAGATGTTGTTCAGCGGTTGTTGAATAACTGTGATATCTTTTTCAAGCCCCTTTGGAGCCTTTTTTCCCTCTGGAACTACAAGAAACTGTCCTTCCTGATTGATAGTAATCAGAGCATAGCCATCATTGTAATAGTCTACGCTGAATTCTTCTGCGTAGGAAAGTTCCATACTGTGATCATAGGTAAGTCCCGGGATATCCACAGGAGTTTTTGCATTGTCTTTATCTGCTGCGTATGCTGTACAGACAGTGCATATACAGATAATAAATAATGCAACTGACATAAAACCGATAAATATTGTTTTTTGCTGTTTCTTTATTATGTTTTTCATCTTCATAATTGTTTCTTTGTTTGTATGTGATTATTTTGCTGTTTTTTCTGCTTCTTTGGCAGTTGTGGAATCAAAATTTAAGGTGTAGTCAATCTCGTGAGGCTCACTCATTGCTACTGTATCTGCTGTTACCTCCATCTCTGCATCAAATACGCTGACAGGGATTTCAAAAGTGGAGTTTCCGTCTTTATTAACCGGCTCATATTTCTCACCATCCACAAGCATATAATCATAGTTCGGACTGCTCCATACGATAGTTGCTGTAGCTTTATCGCCTTCTACATTAATGGCTGCAGGAGAATCAATGGTTGCTCTTCCTGAACCGCCTGTGAGAGTTACATCCATGGTATAATCGCCGTCTTCAAGATTCAGATCTGCCAAAGTCTTACCTTCACTTGTCTTACTGTCTTTCGCATCTTTGTCTGTGTCATCTGCTTTGGAATCTGCATCTTTATTTTCTTTATCATCTTTTTTTGCATCTGTATCATCGGATTTTACAGGATTTTTGACACTTACCTTATGGTCATACCATTTTCCTTTTGTTCCGATCAAAGCTACATCGAATTCTTCATCAATTGCGGGTACCGGGATATCAAATCCATATACTTCCTCACTCATTCCATCGCTGTATGTAACAGTATCTGTGGTTGGCTCAAGAACCTCTGCCCCGTCTTTCTGTGCATCTTCTGCCTTTCCGACGAAAAGGTTTACAATTTTCTTAGAAGCAAGGCTTACATGGATAGTCATCTTGCCATCCTTTACTGTAAGGGTTCCTTTTCCATCGTTTGCTTCATTTACATGGAACATTCCGCTGTCTGTATCAAATTCTGCTGTGTAGGTGCCATCCTCTAATGTATCACTCTTGGATGCATCTGTTTCTTTATTATCTGTGTTTTCTGAATCAGCATCTTTTGCAGTTGTTTCTTCTTTATCAGTGGTTTCTTCTGTTGCCGTATCAGTATCTGTCTTTGCAGCAACCGGGCTTGTACCGATCAGAGTAGCTGAAATAGTAAGTGCTGACATTAATAATGTAAATGAACGTTTCTTCATGATTATTTCTTCTCCCTTATCTTCATATTTTTTATAGTTTTTTCTATCGTGCTGTTCAACCCATCTGCTGCAGAGCAACAGGCTTTTGAACAGGTGATGGCAAATATATTATAGTAATTCCAGAAAATAATGCAATTAAGACAGTTCCTCTGGATCTTTCTCAGATGTGCGCACGTTACTGTGAACGGAATGAACAGAAACGTGCGAACTGTTTGCAGTATTTTATGGAATTGCTATGACTTCTTTTTTTCTTATCATATAATATATCTGCCCGGAAACTTTTGCAAGTTCTCCGGGCAGTTTATCTTGTTTGAACAATATTTTTTATTCAGCGTCAGCCTCTGCAGTATCAGCTGTTGTCTCAGCTGCGTCATCTGCCTGTGCATCGTCTGCCTGTGCATCGTCTGCACTGTCATCTGTTGCTTTGGCATCAGTATCTTCTGCTGCTGCATCGTCAGATGCTCCAAGAGAATCAATTGCTGCTTTTGTATGAGCCACATACAGATCTTCTACTGCTGCGATTCTTCCAAGACCTGCGATCTGACAGTCAACACTGTCGAAATCACCGGATGCCTCAAACTGAGATTTCCAGGAATCTGCATCATCACCAGCCATATCATTGTTAGCGTGGTCTCCGGCAACAACCATCAGAGGACGAAGGATTACATTCTTGAATCCTGCTTCTTTTACTTTCTCGATAACCTTGTCACATGCTGTGTCTTCCGGTTCTCCCTCTACAGTTCCGATGAAAGCGTTTGTGAATCCAAGATCATCCATCTGTGTCTGCATCTGGTCATAGGTTACGTTAGCTGTATGGGATGTACCATGTCCCATGAATACAAATGCTGTGCCTGCATCTGCTGCTGCTTTCATATCATCAAATCCAGCTTCCTTGCAAGCTTCATCTGTGATTGCCTGAGCAACTGCTTTCTTGTCATCATTGATCACTGTAGCATCATCACCAACTTCACCGAGCATTGGCTCTGCAATTGCAACAGATTCAAATTTGTCTTTGTATCCATCAATTGCCTCTGTCATTTCATCATATTCTGCACCATGCATCAGATGTGTCGGCTGTACAACAAGATTCTTAACACCGTTAGCTACTGCACGGTCAAGAGCCTGCTGCATATTATCGATTACTTCATCATCTCTTGCCTGTACATGGTTGATGATGATCTGTGCTGTAAATGCACGTCTTACTGACCAGTCCGGATATGCTTTTGCAAGGGCATCCTCGATTCCTTTGATATCCTCTGCACGGCTGTCGTTGAAGGATGTACCAAAACTTACTACAAGAAGTTCATTCTCACCAATCTCATCCTGGTTACGAGGATCATCTTTGGAAGCATCACCTGTGTCACGTCCAAAGTATTCAGGGCTTGCTTCTTCACCTGTTACCAGTTCTTTCTGAGCATCTGTAAGTTTGTCCCATGCTTCTTTTGCTGCTTTGCAGTCTTCGTCAGTTGTGTCTGTTCTTTCCTGAACATAAATCTTATCGATCAGGGCACCAACTTCGTCTGCGGCTTTCTGATCATCATCAGAAGCTTCTGTTGTATCATCAGATGCTTCCTCTGTATCTGCTGCATCTGCATCGTCTGCAGTTGCTTCTGTGTCATCTGCAGCCTCTTCTGTTGCTGCATCATCAGATGCAAAAGCAACTGTACCTGTTGCTGCTGTCATGGAACAGGTCATGGATACTGCCAGTAATAAGGCTAACATGGATTTTCTTTTCATTTCGTTTTTCCTCTTTTATTTCTCGTATTTCCGGACAATTGTATGCACAAAAAAAGCAACTGCATATTCTGCAGCTACCGCTTTCCCATAAATACATGGTTTATATGTACCAGATATATCTGTAATTTCCGATTCTGTCTGATTCATTTAATAAAAGAGCTATGTATCGTTATGAGAATACAGGTTCTGTATACCGCAGACCTTAAATTCTACGCCAAGGCAGTTCTCCTGACTTCGATCATCGCTGTTTCTCCCTTCCCGGTTTCCCAGTGGTTTCTGAAAAGCAGCTCCCATACACAGTGACGGTATCGCTCCGGATTCTCACCGGATTCTCTTTTGCGCATCAAGCGCGATGCAACCTTTGCGTTATAACATTGCACATATTTAATTCGGATATTCTTTTTTTATCACATTTTACCAAAAATGTCAATACAATTCGTGTATATTTTCCTCTAATGTTTGGCATTAGTGTTACTGTTCACTCCGTTCACAGTAACGTAGCCAAAATTCATTCCAGATTGCCTGCGGCAATGGAATTTTGGCTTGTATATTATCGCGTTATTCATTACACTTCTGTCAGGGTTTTGAAAAAACAGGTTCTGTTTCCGGTATGGCAGGCTGCACCGATCTGCTCTACTTTAGCAAGGATCGTATCATTGTCGCAATCCAGTGTAAGGGATTTTACAAACTGAAGATGTCCGGATGTGAGTCCCTTCGTCCAGAGTTCATTGCGGCTTCTGCTCCAGTAAGTCATTTTACCTGTTTCAAGAGTGGTATTAAATGCTTCTTCATTCATATACGCCAGCATCAGCACTTCGTTTGTCTGATAATCCTGGGCTATAACAGGTACCATTTCATCACTGTTTAATTTAAAATCAGACCATGCAATACTGCTTTTTAAATTCACTGTATTTTCCATTTTCTGTCTCCATCTAATTTATTGATTGCCATAAATCATTTCGTAAATTTTCAAATTTTACAAACTGCCCTTGGTAGACAGAACATCTGTGATTCTTGGATCATAGGATGTGGCTGCGTCCAGTGCTTTGGCAAAACTTTTGAACATTGCTTCTGCTACATGGTGATTATTCCCACCTGCCAGAACCCTGATATGAAGATTCATGCCACAGGCATAGGAAATGGCATAGAAGAACTCTTTTACCATTTCCGTGGACATGTCACCGATCCTGTCTGTGGTAAACTCTGCATCCCATACAAAGTAAGGTCTTCCGGACAGATCGATCGCACAGAGCACCAGGGATTCATCCATGGGAAGGATGCAGCTTCCATAGCGCTTAATCCCCTTTTTGTCACCAATTGCTTCTTTTAATGCAGTTCCCAGAACAATTCCTGTATCCTCGATGGTGTGATGGTCATCCACCTGAAGATCACCATGGACTCTGACACTGAGATCAAAGAGCCCATGACGGGTAAATCCATCCAGCATATGGTTAAAAAATCCCACACCTGTCTCAATATCAGAATATCCGGTTCCATCCAGATTTATTTTTAATTTGATTTCTGTTTCTTTTGTATTTCTTTCTGCTGAGGCTTCTCTTGCCATGGTTAAGTCCTCTCTGTCTTACTTATTTTCAAACACTCTGAATCCATTGTTTTAATGCGCAAACTACAGTTTACATTATAGCAGATTTCAGATTCAAAGCCTTACCATTATTCTTTATCTTCATCCTCAAAACGAACTGCAATAGAATTTGCATGTGCAGTAAGCTGCTCAGAAGTTGCAAACTGAATGATATCTTTGTGTATATTACGCAGTGCGGATTTTGAGTAATATACAATACTTGATTTCTTGATGAAATCATCTACGGAAAGGGCTGAGAAAAATTTGGCTGTTCCGTTTGTAGGAAGTACATGGTTCGGACCTGCAAAATAATCTCCCAGTGGCTCGGAACTGTACTCTCCGATAAAGATCGCACCTGCATTCTTCACTTTCATCATATCTTCAAAGGGATTGGCTGTCACGATCTCCATATGTTCCGGAGCGATTTCATTGGCTGCCTCAATCGCCTCGTCCATATCCTCTGCGATCAGAATGTATCCAAAGTTATCAAGAGACTTCTGAATGATTTCTTTTCTGGAAAGGACCTCCACGAAACCTTTTACTTCTTCATCTACTTTCTTCGCAAATTCCTCACTTGTAGTGATCAGGATAGCACATGCCAGTTCATCATGCTCTGCCTGGGAAAGAAGGTCAGCTGCCACAAAATGCGGATTAGCTGTCTCATCTGCAAGAACAAGGATCTCACTCGGTCCTGCAATGGAGTCAATGCTTACATAGCCATATACTGCTTTCTTTGCAAGAGCTACGAAAATGTTTCCGGGACCTACGATCTTGTCTACCTTCGGAATACTCTCTGTTCCGAAAGCAAGGGCACCGATCGCCTGTGCACCACCCACCTTATAAATCTCATCTGCTCCTGCTTCTTTGGCTGCTACCAGTGTGGAAGCGCATACTTTGCCATCCTTTCCGGGCGGTGTTGTCATAACAATATGCGGGACTCCTGCCACTTTCGCAGGTACAATATTCATCAGTACAGAAGACGGATAAACTGCTTTTCCACCGGGTACATAGACACCCACACGATTTAACGGTGTTACTTTCTGTCCAAGCATAGTTCCATCTGTTGTGCTTGTAAACCAGCTGTTCTGGATCTGTTTTTCATGATACTGACGGATATTGACCAGAGCTTTGCGGATCACTCCAAGAAGTGCAGGATCAATCTGCGCATAAGCCTCTTCAATTTCTGCATCTGTGACGCGGATAGTCTCTTTTGTCACATCAGCTTTGTCAAATTCTTTTGTATAGGCAAAAAGGGCTGCGTCCCCTTCATTTTTTACTTTATCAAGGATCTGAGCTACTGTGGATTCAAATTTCCCATAGTTATTCGGGCTTCTTTTCAGCAGATTCTCAAGAATATCCTTTGTTGATTCTTTTGTTAATTTTACTGTACGCATCTTTACATCTCCTCCTGAAGAACTCTTCTTAAGTCTTCAATAAGTTTACGGATTCTCTCATTTTCCATCTTCATGCTCACCTGATTGACTACCATTCTGGCAGACAGCGGGCAGACCTCTTCTAGCACTTTCAGCCCGTTTTCCTTCAGTGTACTTCCAGTCTCCACAATATCTACGATCACTTCAGACAGACCAACGATGGGTGCCAGTTCAATAGAACCATTTAATTTAATCAGATCTACTGTCTGATGTTTTCTGTTAAAGAAGTAATCTTTGGCAATATTTGGATATTTAGTCGCCACACGGATCAGCTGGTTGTTCTCCAGAACTTCTCTGGCACTCTCCGGTCCACAGACACACATCTTACATTTTCCAAATCCAAGGTCCATCACTTCATAAAGCTTACGGCCTTCCTCCAGGATCGTATCCTTTCCCACAATTCCGATATCTGCCGCGCCATACTCTACATAGGTAGGAACATCCGGACCTTTTGCAAGGAAGAATTTCATTTTTAATTCTTCATTTGTAAAGATCAGTTTACGGGAATCTTTATCTTTCATTTCTTCGCAGGTGATTCCTGCTTTCTCAAACATTTCCATTGTTTTGTTGGCAAGTCTGCCTTTGGTCAGGGCAACTGTCAGGTATCTCATGGCTTATCTGGCCTCCTTTTTCAAACGTAATGCCACACATTTGCCTTCTGCGCGAAGTTTCTGTGCTTCTTTGATCGCCTGTGCACGATCCTGTGGCTCATATTCGATCACTTCCGGCTTCTCTTCTTTCTCAGAGAGCAGTTTCTGGCTGGAAAGTGCAAGAAGAAGATTGTCTACTTCAATCGCAAATCCGATAGAGGCCGCCGGTTTACCGAAGTGTTTCATCAGGCCATTGTAACGACCGCCCTTGATCATTGGCTCGCCGGTTCCATAGGTGTATGCCTGAAAAATGATACCTGTATAGTACTGATATTTACTAAGCATTCCAAAATCGAAAGAGATATACTTTTCATATCCGTAGTTTTTCATAATCTCATAGATTTCTTCTAGTCTGGAAACTGCCTCCAGTGCGCAGGCGTTGTTTGTCAGACTTCTGGCTTTCTTTAAGACTTCTTCTGAACCAAACATCTGTGGGATTTCAGTAAAGGCTTTCTGCATACTGTCTTTGAGTTTCTGTTCTTCTACAAACTCTTCTACTCCGAAAGAATTTTTCTGCGAGATCAAAACACGAAGACGTTCTTCTGCTTCCGGACCGAGTTCGGCTTCTTTTAATAAGGATTTGAAGTAATCTACCTGTCCGACACTGACCTGAAATTCTGTAAGGCCTGCTGCCAGAAGGCATTCCACTGTCATGGCAAGAAGTTCTGCATCTGCATCTGCGGATTCATCACCGATCCGTTCTACTCCCATCTGTGTGGTTTCTTTGAGATGTCCTCTGTAGCTGGTGTTATTAATAAACGTGTTTCCTGTGTAGCAGAGGCTTACAGGTTCTTTGTCCGGGGAAAAGTAGGTTGCACAGGCTCTGGATACAGACGGGGTGAAGTCAGGTCTGAGTACCAGGGTATTGCCTTCTCTGTCAAAGAATTTATAAAGTTCTTTGGATGGGATGGTTCCTACTTCGCGGCTGAATACTTCAAAGTATTCGAATGTCGGGGTTTCTATGTCTTCATAGCCATACTGGTGGAAGACGCGATGGATTTTCTCCTGTACCTTTCTTTTCTGGCTGCATTCGCCGTTGTAGATGTCTCTTACACCTTCAGGGGTGTGGAAAATACGCTGCATGGGTGGTCCTCCTCTTGGTTATGTATTGTGGTTGTTATTACTTTGCCGATTTCGCTTTAGTACAGTAACGTGCTACTAAAGTAATGTGAAACTAGATAGAATTATAATTGTTTTTTAGAAAAATGTCAAGTACAGTTAATGTTATTATTATATGTTTAGAGGGACGCTCAGAAACATATTGTATTTGAGGTGCGGTTTCGGTATCTAAGAGCTTCTAAGTCTTCAGGAAATCTGCTAAAACCATGAGAAGAAAAGCCCGGAATTACTCGCTGTCGCTCAGACAAGGGGCTTTTCTTCTCATAACGCAGATTTCCTGAAAACTAAGAATCTCTAAGACACCTGCAAATGCACCTCAAATACAATATGTTTCCGAGCTGGTTTTCGCAATGTGGAAGATTATGACGGCTATAGCAAGTCTATTAACTAATGCATTTAAGACAGTTCAGCCGAGTGCGAAAGACAAGGCAGATACCTACAGGCGTGCTGACGCACATCAAGGATATCTGACGCAGGATTTTACGCTCTGATGAACTGAATCAATATACATTATAAGAGGCTTGCTATAGTATGCCAGCCAGTTGATTTCTTCATGGTTACTGCCAATACACAGCGCAGAAATTTATTTTATTTCCGGTGCATTTGCAGGTATCTTAGAGCGTGTCTGAAAAAGGCTTTCTGCAAGATGTGCGTCACAATTTGTGGAATATTTTGCCCGGATGAGGGCGCCGTAGCGGGCTACGGCAACTGAATTCGGGTGAAATATCCCGCAAAGTGGGGCGTGCAGATTGCGGGAATGATTTTTCAGACACACTCTAGAGTTTCTTAGGCAAAAAAAATCTGCGTTATGAGCCGGCTGTTTCACTGTCTGAGCGAAGTCGGCGACGGAGCGAGTTTGAGAAGACGGCTCATGCTTTTAGCAGATTTTTTTTGCCTTAGAAACTCTTAGATGCCGAAACCGCACCGGAAATAAAATAAATTTCTGCGCGTCCCTCTTCTATTCCCTCTCATCAAGATCAATCTGAATCCCATCCAGAAAGGGCACAAGAAACCCGCTTTTTTTATTCAAATAGTACTGAGGCTCCAGCTCTTCGCGCCGAAAGCTCTTGCGGCCGCCTTCCTGCATCCGGTTCCAGAAAGTAAGGAGACTGCGCAGTGTAAGGTAATAGAACTGGTTTTCATGGCTGTAGAATATAAGAAAAAAAGCCACCCCTCCCTGCTTTTCAAATGCCTGCATAAATTCCACCTGATGAGGATGGATATTCGCAAGCGGAAAAGTATCCGCCGCACATTCTTTGGCATCAAAGCAGACAGGGATGCCCTGTACTGCTCCGATATAGTCTACAGTGCTTCGTTGCTCGAAATATGCCAGCGTAATATGACGGTTTTCCTTATCCATACGGACAGGTGTGATCGGAGTGGGAATTTTCTGGATAAGTGCCAGTCCCTTTTCTCTGTATTGTTCATTTGTACGATTTACAAGATCCTCCAGAGTGGATCCCCGCAAACCTCTGCTGTTCCATGTTGCCACTTTATTTCTCCGTAAATTTTATTTTCTACTTCAATAATTTTACCGACGGATAATACCTGATAACTGCCTTTCCGACAATCTCATCAAAGGTCACAAAACTGGTGCTTTTCCAGCAACGGGAGTCTTTGGAATGATTGCGGTTATCACCCAGGACGAAATAGCTGTTTTCGGGAACTTCATACGGGCCAAAGCTGCCCCTTGGTTTTTCCGGAACGAAACTGTCATCCAGAGGAATCTCTGAATCATTGATATAGACTTTGCCGTCCTTAATCTGTACTTTTTCTCCCGGAAGTCCGATGACTCGTTTGATGAAAAGCTTGCTTTCGTCATCCGGGTATTTGAAAATAATAATGTCAAAGCGTTCCGGATCTTTTATTTTTTTTGATATTTCATGTCCGAAGAAATCCAGATTGAGTCCATATGCAAGGCGGAATCCGAAAATACGGTCTCCTGTCATAATGGTTTTTTCCATTGATTCGGAAGGAATTTTGGCATTGATCAGTACTACGCTATTCACAAGCGTTACGATCACTACTACTATGATGATCATTTTTGCGTAATCCCATATTTCTTTCCAGATTCTCATGATAAGCCTCCTCAAGATTTTCCTCTTTGATGATTTTACAGAAAAGCTCCGGTGCCGGCGCCACAAAGGTCTGGTCTGTCTCCGGAATTACTAACCTGTATGCATGGAGAAGCTGATGCCTGACTCCATGGCGGATGTATTGCTTATTAAATTCAGAATCTCCGTATTTGGTGTCTCCAAGCAATGGATGTCCTGTTCCTGCAAGGTGAGCACGAATCTGGTGAGTACGGCCTGTGATCAGCTCAACTTCCAGAAGAGTTATTTTTCCGTTGCTGCCAAGAGGACAATATTTCGTTTCAATCGGCAGGGAATCTTTGAATTCCTGTCTGCTTACGATTACTTTGTTTGTTTTTTTATCTTTGTGCAGATAACCCCTGATATGATCCGGTTTTTCTATTTTGCCTTTTGTGAGGCAGATATAGTATTTGTGAAGTGTTCTGTCGTGGAATATCCTGGACAGAAACTGCAGACCGGCAAGGCTTTTACCTGCACAGACCATTCCGCTGGTATTACGGTCAAGTCGGTTACATACAGAAGGTCTGAAGGTTTTGAGCTGTTCTTCTGTAAGATCACCTTTCTTTAAAAGGTAGCCGGTCAGATATTCTACAAGGGACGGTTCCCCGTCATCTGCCGGCTGTGAAAGCATCCCTGCCGGTTTATTGATGATAATGATATCAGGATCCTCGTAAACAATATCCAGTTCGCAGTATGCTCTTGCTGCCTGACTGCTTCCTGCAAATTTATCGAAAGTTTCATCACTCAGAAACAGTTTGATGGTGTCGCCTTTGAGAAGTTTTTCGTTTCCTGTGGCTTTCTTTCCATTTAGAGTGATGTTCTTTTTGCGAAGCATTTTGTAAAAAAAACTTTTAGGTGCTTCTCTGAGAAGCTTGGCCAGATATTTATCAAAGCGCTGGCCCGCTTCATTTTCTTCTATAATAAATTCTTTCATATTTAATTGTTCCTGTATAATTATACCAAACTCCGAAATAACACATTGCTATAGATATATTTTGTAATTGAATTCCGGCGACTACAGACACAATGCCAGAATGGTCTGTCGGATCAGTTCGTTTCTGGAAAGATCCGGATATTTTTCGTCCGGGGTAAATTTGATTCCTTCTTCCAGACTTTCTCTGTGATCGTTCATGGAATCAAGACGTTCCAGGAACGGACGGAGATCTGTAAAAATTTTCACCGTCACTTTATAACCGTTTTTACGGATGATCTTCTGGGAATTGGTTTCCATGAAAGATGCATCGATTTTCGGATCACTGCTGTAAGCCACTACTGTATTTCCACATACTGCTGCTGCATCAATATAGGCACTTTTTTCATAAAAAGTCATGTAAAGTTCATATGCCATATCCAGACTGCCCTGATGCTCATGGATTTTCTGATATAATCCGGCATCCATTGGTCTGCATTTCAGAATCATGATCAGATTCACCATGGATTTACATGCCGGAAGACAGCCAACTACAGTTACAACTGTCCAGACAGTCATTCTTGTCTTAAAATAGAACCAGGATGTAAAAAAGATGAATAAGGGTACTGCAAAAAGAATTGCAGTGATGATCAGGCGGCGTCTCTTTTCACTTCTGAAATATCCGAAGTTCCCTTTGGATACTTTTGAAGATGTTTTCGCTTTACTTTGTTTTTTATTTCTGTTTTTCTTTTCTGTCACTTACGTCCTCCTCTGGAATTTTTCTTATGTATATTTCTGATAGTATTCTTCTTTGCAGATGCTGAACTGTTTTTGTTATTTTTGCTATTTCTGCTGTTTTTCGCATTCCGACTACTGCCCTGAGTATGCTGTTGGCCTCCATGATTCTCTCGAAGCGGCCGGATCAAACATTTAGGGCCGTAACCTACCAGGTCCATTCTTCCGGTCATTTTGAGGCCTTCCAGCACCAGTTCTCTGTTTGCAGGATTCTTGTACTGCATCAAAGCTCTCTGTATTGCTTTTTCATGGGGGTTCTTCGGCACATATACCTTCTCACCTGTAAGAGGATGGATTCCCGTATAGTACATACAGGTAGAAAGAGTAGACGGGGTTGGATAGAAATCCTGTACCTGTTCCGGGGTAAAGCCAAGATCCCGGACATATTCCGCAAGTTTTACTGCCTCTTTCATGGTACATCCCGGATGGGAGGACATGAAATACGGGACAGCATACTGCTGCTTTCCTGTTTGCCTGTTTGCCGCATCATATTCCTTAAGAAACTGCTGATAGACGCTGTGACTTGGTTTTCCCATATACTTCAGAACCTGATCAGACACATGTTCCGGTGCCACACGCAACTGCCCACTTACGTGATGTTCCACCAGTTCACGCAAAAAAGTCTTGTCCCTGTCTGCCACCACATAATCAAAGCGTACACCGGAGCGGATGAATACCTTCTTCACTCCCGGGATCTTCCGCAGCTTCCGAAGCAGAGAAACGTAATCCGAATGATCTACAGTCAGGTTTTTGCATGGCGTGGGAAACAGACACTGCTTATTCTTGCAGACCCCTTTCGTGAGCTGTTTCTGACAAGATGGTTGTCTGAAATCTGCTGTGGGACCACCCACATCGTGAATATAACCCTTGAACTCAGGATCATTTGTCATTCTGGTAGCTTCTTCGATCAGAGACTCATGACTTCTGGTCTGAAGAATTCTTCCCTGATGAAAAGTCAGGGCGCAGAAATTACAGCCGCCAAAGCACCCTCTGTTGCTTGTCAGGCTGAACTTGATTTCTTCCAGTGCCGGAATTCCGCCCAGCTTCTCATACATGGGATGAACTTTCTCCGTATAAGGCAGGGCATATACATCATCCATTTCCTCCTGTGTCAGGGGCAGAGCAGGAGGATTCTGTATAATATATCCCTTTGTCCCATAAGATTCTACCATTGGTCTGGCGCTGAATGGATCTGTATTCTGATACTGAATGGCAAAGCTGTCTGCATAAACCTTCTTGTTTACTTTTACTTCCTCATAAGAAGGAAGAATAATCGGATCATAAACTCTCGACAGATCCCTGCACTTAAATACAGTTCCTGCAATATAGGTAAGTTCCTCTACCGGCAGTCCACTCGCCAGCGCATCTGCAATCTCTATGATCGAATGCTCACCCATTCCATAGGAAATCATATCTGCCCCGGAATCAAGGAGTACACTGTGTTTTACTTTATTCTCCCAATAATCATAATGTGCCAGTCGTCTCAGGCTGGCTTCAATCCCACCCAGGATAATGGGTGTCTTTTTATAAGTCTGACGGATCAGATTGCTGTACACGATCACCGCGCGGTCAGGACGAAGTCCCATCTGGCCTCCCGGTGAATAGGAATCTTTCTGCCTGTGCTTTTTAGAGACTGTATAGTGATTTACCATAGAGTCCATATTTCCCGCAGACACCAGAAATCCCAGTCGAGGCTCTCCAAATACTTGAATACTCTCCTTCTTTCTCCAGTCAGGCTGAGGAATGATCCCCACTTTATACCCACGACTCTCCAACAGTCTGCTGATGATCGCAGTACCAAAGGAAGGATGGTCCACGTAGGCATCACCTGTAATATAGGCAAAATCTACCTGCTCCCACCCTCTCTGTTTCATTTCTTTCTTTGTTACCGGTAAAAAATCCTGCATTTATATTTTCCTCGTATGTATTATAGTCATGCGGATACGATCATCCGCCACACAGTTCTACATCTGCAGCAAACCTTTCAAATTATCATTTCCGGATAATAATCAGACATGATGATACACTGCCTGTGCCCGGTATCCTTCGGATATAATATCAAGCTGTCTGTGGAACCGCTTCAGCTGCTGAAGATCTTTTGTTTTAAATACTCTCAGGAACTCATCCTGAATCTTCATAATCTCCCGCTTATTTGCAATCTTGTACAGATTTTCAATGTTGATCAGAATATCCTTCACCAGATTAGACTGCATCTGTGACGAATTCTGTGCATCCATAATCTCATTCCGCACAGAAGACATCTCATGGTCAAGAGCATTAATGGCATCTGCTGCCTTGCTCAGACGTTCTGCCACATGCTCCGGCATATCCCCTTTATATTTATATTGCAGGGAATGCTCAATCGTCGCCCAGAAGTTCATAGCCATTGTACGGATCTGTATCTCCGCCTGCAGCTTCTTTGGCCCTTTGATCGTATCCACTGTATAATAAATAATCAGATGATAACTTCTGTAACCACTCTGTTTAATATGCTTCAGATAATTCTTCTCACTCTTTATAACCATATCGCTTCTCTTCTGGATCAGGGAAGCAACCGTCTCTATATCCTCCTCAAACTGGCAGATAATACGAACACCGGCAATATCCTCCAGTTCTTCTTCCATTCTCTCCATAGGAATATGCTTGCGCTGCATTTTCTCAAGAATACTGCTCACGCTCTTAACCCTGCCCTCCACCTGCTCAATCGGGCAGTAAACATCATTCTCTTTACATTCATCAATAATGTGATTGAATTTCACTTCCAGCTCTCTCACAGCCAGTTCATACGGGCACAAAATGCTTCTCCATAACTGTATTTCCATTTTCACTCGCTCCTTGCATTTCATACATTTTGTTATTATAGCATAGATTTTGAAAAATATCTCGCTAATATGAATAGTTTCTGTTTTTTTTAGAAATGCCTAGTTCCGCATTCTGATACAGTATATGCAAAGCACCGGACATATAGAACATTCAAAAAAGCACCCCTGCCGCCAAAGCGCAACAGGGATGCTTCCAACATCACTCTTTAAGAGCCTCCAGAACTTTCACCAGATACTTCCAGACTCTCTCTGTAGAAGAAATACTAAGCACCTCTTCAGACGTATGAATATCCTTCATATCAGGTCCCAGAGACACACAGTCAAGTCCTTCCATCTTCTTATAGAAAAGTCCACACTCAAGTCCTGCATGGATTGCCAGCACATTCGGTTTCTGTCCATACATTTCCTCATATACTTCCACCATCTTATCACGAAGCGGTGAATCCTTGCGATACTCCCACGCAGGATAAACGCCCTGTCTCTCATACTCTCCGCCAAGGAACTCCGTCAAATAGGCAATCTTGTCAGAAAGGGAATCTCTGGCTGTCTCCACAGAACTTCTGATACTGGAACTTCCCATTACCTCATTCTCAGAAGTCTTCAGAATACCGATATTCGTAGAAGTCTCTACCAGTCCTTTGATCGTTCCGCTCATTTTCTGAACACCATAAGGTACATTTACAAGGAAGAAAATTACTTTTTCTTTACTTGTGGGATGAAGAACCCTTACTTCCTGTTTTCCCTCATCTTCAACAGTTACTGTGATACCCTCATCAGTTCCTGCATACTCTTCTCTCCATGCTCCCTGCACAGAAGCCGCATATTCTCTGACAGCATCTGCATTTTCTTCAAGAACAAGGATTTCTGCTGTAGCCTCCCTTGTAATGGCATTATCTTTCTGTCCGCCCTGCACACTGATCAGTTCAAAATCTGTTTTCTCATCCAGACCATGGAGAAATTTTCCGAGAAGAGAATTTGCGTTTGCACGATTCTTGTCAATCTCAGCTCCGGAATGACCGCCCATCAGTCCGCTGATCTTAACTGTCAGCTTCTCTCCCTCTGCATCCAGTCTTGTCACTGGAATATGGCTGACTCCGGAAAGTCCGCCTGCACAGCTGATCCAGAGGCTTCCTTCTGCTTCAGAATCCAGATTGATAAATCTTCTTCCTTTTAATACACTGCAGTCAAATCCAACTGCACCCAGAAGACCGATTTCCTCATCTACAGTAATAAACACTTCAAGCGGCGGATGAGCAATTGTATCACTTTCCAGAAGTGCAAGACCATAAGCAACAGCAATTCCGTCATCACCACCAAGGGTTGTTCCGTTTGCAGATACATAGTCACCTTCTACAGAAAGATTTAATCCGTCTTTTGTAAAATCATGCTCTACATCCGGACGTTTCTCACATACCATATCCATATGTCCCTGAATGATCACTACAGGAGCATTCTCGTATCCCGCTGTGCCCGGTTTATAAATAACCACATTATTCATCTCATCCTGAACATATTCCAGATCATGATCCTTTGCAAACTGAACCAGATAGTCGCTGATCTGCTTTGTATTTCCTGAGCCATGAGGAATTTTGCATATCTCCTCAAAATAATGGAACACTCTTTTGGGTTCACAATTCTCTAAAACTGCCATAATTATATTACCTCCAAAAATCACACATTTGTCTTATAATATACCATTGTTTTCCCGATATACGACAAATTTTCCAGATATATTTTACCCAAATACTATAGCATTTATTTTCATTCTGCGCCATATAAATTTTATAAAGAATGGCAAACAATTGCAAAGAGGTTGTTGTATGTCCAAAAACACCATACTCACCGGTGGTATTTGTTTTCTTCTTGTCTTTCTTCTGCTGCATCCTGCTGAAAGTCTGTCCTGTGCCAGAGCCGGAATGACTCTGTGGCTGAATACATTAATCCCAACGCTTCTCCCATTTATCATTCTCACAGGAATGCTTACACATACCGGTCATATCCGGAAACTTCTCCTGCCATTTGAATCATTCTTTCATATTTTTCCGGGTGTCAGCATCTGGGGTGGTTATGTTTTCGTTCTCGGAATGCTGTGTGGTTATCCTCTGGGAGCCAAACTTGCCTCTGATCTGTATGGATTACATAAAATCAGCAAAAAAGAAGCTCTTTATCTCACTACCTTCTGTAACAATCCAAGCCCTGCCTTTATCATTACCTATCTCTGTAAGTCCTGTCTTAAGGATACAGTACCTGCCGGCATGGTCTTTGCGAGTATTTTTTCAGCAAATCTGATATGTATGCTGTTCTTTCGTTTTTTTGTGTACCAAAATGCCACCATCTCAGATTCCCCAGGATTTTCACCTGAGATTTCTTCTCGAAAAAATATACTTGATTTTTCTATAATGAACGGTTTTGAAACCATTACACGTCTCGGAGGATATATTCTATTGTTCTCCATTCTGGCAGGATGTATCAGATATTATGCGCCTTTTCCACTTCTCTATCAATACCTGCTGCTCGGATTTACAGAGATTACTTCCGGACTTTCTCTTATTTCAGTTTCCGGACTGCCATACATGACTCGTATACTTTTGTCCGCTGCAGCCACCGCATCCGGCGGTCTGTGCATCCTTGCTCAGACAAAAGGTGTTCTCCACCATGACCTCAGCATTCTGCCTTATTTTATTTCCAAGTGTATCTGTACATTCCTTACAGCAGGTATTCTTTACTGTCTGATTTCCTATCTGTGAAAATAAATTCTTTCCGGGAACTGTCATCATTTCATTATACAAAATCAGGGCAGGAAATTTTCCTGCCCCTTGTTTTCTCATCTTCTATAATATTTATAACTGATTTATTTTTAGTTTTCTCCCAGATCATCTAACAGATCGTCATCATCATCTTTCGCTCCGTCATTATCATGATAAGAGCCTGTAATTGCTGCAGCCTGTGCTGTCTGAGGTGCAAGTTCCTGACGATTGTGGTTTACAACATCAAGACAGCTCTGCAGGGAATCAATAAATGTTTTGTATTTCACACCTGCATCCTCTAATGTTGTATTAAGCACACTGCCAATATTGGCCATCATATCATCTGTATAGGTGATCGCGCTGAGACGAATGCTGTTTGCATCCTGTGTTGCAGAATCCAGAATCTCCTGTGCCTGTTTGTTAGCTGCATTGATCGTATCATTTGCCTGTGCATATGCTTTCTGCATAATCTCATGCTGTGTTACCAGTTCCTGTGCTCTTGCCTGTGCATCTGCGATCAGTGCATCTGCCTTAGTCTGAGCATCCTCAAGGATAGCGTCCTTATTGTTAATGATCTTCTGATAACGTTTAATCTCATCCGGAGTTTTCAGGCGGAGTTCTCTCAGAAGTTCCTCAATTTCTTCTTTATTTACCACAATCTTAGTAGTTGACAGTGGCTGGAATTTACAGCTGTCCACATATTCCTCAATCTCACCGATAATCTGTTCAATTCTGCTGCTCATAGTATATACACTCCTTATTTTCTATTTCTGTTACTGTACGCTCTATGTGAACAATAACTTATTTGTTGTCTGCTGTAAGACGAATCTTCTCAATAACTGCATCCGTTATCTCGGCCGGTGCAAACTTACTCAGGTCGCCTCCAAAATGTGCAACTTCCTTCAATATTGTAGAACTCAGGTATGCATATTCCAGACTTGTAGTCAAAAATACAGTATCTACATCCGGTGCAAGTACACGATTGGTCTGAGCCATCTGGAGCTCATACTCAAAATCTGTAACTGCACGAAGTCCACGTATGATCACCTGAGCGTGATTCTCTCTGGCAAAATTCACAGACAATCCCTCAAATGGTTTTACCTCAACATTAGGAACGTCCTGAGTCGCCTTTTCTAATATATTAACACGTTCCTGCACAGAAAACAACGGACTTTTTGAAGAATTATGTAAAACGCCCACTATCACTTTGTCAAAAGAAACTGCTGCTCTCCGGATCACATCAAGATGTCCATAGGTAGCCGGATCAAAGCTGCCGGGATATACTGCTATTTTCATTTATTTTTACTCTCTCTTTCCTCTGGCACATACACATATGCATAACAACACGAATGCTGCCTGCAGGCAGCAATCTTATGATAATTTCAGGAAGCAATGTATTCATTCTGAAATTATTATAGTTAATTATGCACGTTCTAAAAATACATGCTTATTTGTTTTATACTCTTTCGAACGCAGCTGCCTGTAACCGAGAGATTCCACATAACTGAAATCCGTCTGAAGATCCGCTTCCACAATAATAAGTGTATTCTTATCTGCAACTGTGCTGTCTTTCAGATATTCCAGCACCTGTCTTTCCAGTTCATTATTATATGGGGGATCCATAAAAATAATGTCAAAAACACCTTTTCCCTCAAGGGAACGCAATGCCTGCAGCACGTCCATGTTCAGCAGTTTACCATCTTCTGCCAGTTTTGTAAATGCAAGATTTTCTCTGATGCATGCAGCAGCTTTTGGATTCTTCTCCACAAACACTGCATAAGAAGCCCCTCTGCTCAGAGCTTCGATTCCGATCCCGCCACTTCCGGAAAAAAGATCCAGGAAACGGCATTCCAAAAGCTCCGGCTGAAGTATATTAAATAATGTTTCTTTGATTCTGTCAGTAGTAGGTCTTGTGTCTATCCCCGGAATTGTTTTCAAATTAAGCCTTCTGGCTTTACCTGCGATCACTCTCATTTCAGATTCAGTCTCCAATCCAGGTCTCCTCTTGCAAGCCCTAAAATAAGAAGTTCTGCTGTGGCAATATTTGTCGCTACAGGAATATTGTACTGGTCGCATCTTCTCACGATGCTTGTGATATCCGGTTCTTTAGGATCGATCATGACCGGATTGTAGAACAGAATGACCATATCAAGATCCTGACGCTCTACCATCTCCATAAACTGCTTGTCTCCACCAATACTGCCGGCAAGGAATTTATGCACATGAAGGCTCGTCGCTTCTTCTATTCTCCGTCCGGTTGTACCTGTGGCATAGACCTCATGTTTGGCAAGTATATTCTTATAAGCGATGCAGAAATCTTCTATCAGTACTTTTTTACTGTTATGTGCGATTATACCTAAGTTCATAGTTTCTCCTCTCCGTTTCTCCTATTTATTTTGCGGATTTTATCTTTTATCCACAATCCTAACTGTAATTATAACAAAGCACTAAATAAAACGCAATTAAAACTTAAAAAATATACATAATTCATAATTTATTAATATTTTTCTTACAGTCATCATGCAAGTTTTCCTGTTTCCATGCTCTTCCTGTCCATGCGAAAACTTCCAGTGTATTATTTCTGCATCTTCATATACTAGCATTGCAACACAAAAATACTTCAAAAGAAAACAACAACCAAGGAGGAAATTGATATGTCAAACACAAAATCTTCTAACCAGACAGCTGTACCGGAAGCAAAAGGTGCGTTAGACCGTTTCAAATTCGAGGTTGCAAATGAATTAGGCGTACCGCTTACAGACGGGTACAACGGTAACCTGACTTCTAAACAGAATGGTTCTGTCGGAGGTTATATGGTCAAGAAAATAGTATCAGAACAACCGCTGAATTTCAATTCTATATTTTATATCATTCCCAGAGTCATTGTCAACTACAGAACAACATTCCCAGGTATTTGTTACTGTTTACGCATCACTATCCCGAGACATATAACCCCCGAAATAATTGTATTATAGCCTTTATTCTCGGCCGGTCTTATGATAAGATTCTCCGACATTTCCGGAACCGGAACTTGGTGTTCGCTGTCCCAGAGTGATCATATGTAATCGTCTGGACGCAGTGCGTGAGTCTAATGCGATTGGAGTATCAAGGATAGCAGGAATTCATGCAGGATTATGGCATTTTAAAATAGTCCATATTCAGAAAGCCTTCAGATATAGACAAAATCTATGGCTGAGGGCTTTCCTGTGTCTTTGGTTATGTGTTTTCCTTATTCCGGAACCGGCAGAGTCACTGTGACAGGCTCATGCTCCAGTGCTGGAATAATTTTCTGCATCAGATCTTCAGTTGTGAATTTGAGACTCGAGGTATTAATACAGGGATGACAGCCGAAGTATGGCTCCTTCATGACATCTTCATCAATAAGAAGCTGTACTTTCTTCTCAGAATCATTCATCAGTCCCAGTACACTGACGGATCCAGGGGTGATATCAAGATATTTCTCCATATATTCCGGTTTGGCAAAAGATAATCTGGCGGAATGGATCTGCGCAGAGAGATCTTTTGTCTTAAACGGTTTATCACCAGGCATCAGAAGAAGATAAAAATCCGTCTCCTGACGATTGCACAGGAACAGATTTTTGCAGATCGTGGTGTTGTCGCCAAGGGCGCGGTCAATTTCTTCACAGGCTTCCATAGTCATAGCAGCCTCATGGTCAATACGCTGATATTGAATACCTAGCTTGTCTAAAAAATCATAGACGCGGATTTCTTTGTCCAGACGATTATCTGTATTCTCAGGTCTTCCCTTTTGTAATTCCATTTCGTGGTGCTCCTTTATTTTTTATTGATGAAAGTGTAATCCTTTTGTATGCGGATTGTCAACAAAAGGGCAGATATCCAGAATATTTTTCTGGTATCCTGTACATTCTACCACCTCCGCGGAATAGATCACCAGCACTCCAGCTCTCCCCACCTTATGATACCAACCGGTCTATCCGCAGCAGGAATACCATGTGATGCTCCATAGTACCCATCAGTACCCGCTATATATCCGCTGAAACAACATCTCATCCAACTGCATCTACTGCCAGCATCCCTGCATCCTGACATGGATTATTCCCCCATCCTATCCACAATGCTGTAGATACTTACATAGAAAGCCTCCATGGGGATAAAACGGTACTCACAGCAATGGAACTGCCGGATATCAAAGAGTTTAACAAAATCGGCTATTCAATAGCCGTAGTAGTTTATATACATAAGTTTATGCGCCCTTTCTTATCGACCTCTGCCGCATCTATAAGATACAACCAATCTAAACATAACAAAACATGGGACATATTGGAAAGGAATTCTGTTTTCGCACGATTTGCATTTTCTGCGGACCGGTAAGCCTCTTTCAGTGCCTGACGGGATTCAATCTCTGCTTTCTTCTCCTGTGTCACATCCATGGATGCCAGCAATACCTTTTCCAGCTTTCCATTCTTCCATTCCAAGGGAATATAAGAAGCGATTTTATAAGTCTTTTCATCCAGGCTACAATACTCAAACTTATAAATATCATTTTCACTTTTCAGTTTTTTTCGAATATTATCCGGGGCTATCAGAATATCTATAGCTTCCAGTGGTTCCAGTGTCTTATACCTTTCAAGAACCTGCATCTGAAAATCATGATAAAAGCCCAGAGGTTTATATATCATCTGTCCATTCAGGTTGTAGAACTCATATCTGTCATTTTCCAGATCACAGACAACAAAACGGTCAACCAGACGCACAATACTCTGGATCAGCAGCTCCATGGAGGCATTATCTGCTGCCATCTGCAGATGCCGTGCGCTCTCTATCTTTGCCTCTGTGATATCACGCAAGAAAATCATGGCATATTCTGAATCCTCTATCTCTCCACGTATGATCACATTGCGAACCCATCGTTCTTCTCCATTCAGAGTGATTCGACACTCTAAAGACAATTCAGTTTCCAGCCCCTTCAGCCTTTCTGCAATATAATCACGGTCATAAAAAGCGGATACCGCCTTCTTATCTGTTTCCATAACATAGGAATCCACAAAATGCTGTATCAGTTCATCCCATGTATGACTTGTTCAAAGAGTTCATTTGAACACCCCTTGAGAAATGGCACTTGCAGGCATAAAAGAAGGCAGGCAGTCTCGTTATAAGACTACCTGCCTGTTGATTATTCTTATGCTGTTTTCTGTATTTCGCCAGTTCGGCAAACTGGAAGTTAGCGATTTCTTTTTCCGGTATTCTCTGTCCCACGGATTTCCT